>JBEKXR010000462.1:0-3639 GCA_049511935.1 Spirochaetia bacterium
CCTCGGCACCGCTCAGCTGGATCGGCTCCTCGCCCAATTCACCCTCGAAGAGTCCCTTGCGGACATCGCGCGCCTCACCGGGGAAACACCATGACCATCACCGAGCTGTCCGTCCGGCGTCCCACCGCGATCCTCATGGGCGTGGCCCTCATCCTGGGCCTCGGAATCGTCGGGTACGCGACCCTAGGCGCGGACCTTTTCCCCGCCGTGAACACCCCTGTCATCACGATCCACTCCGCTTATGCCGGCGCCGGCGCGGAGGAAGTCGACAAGGAAGTGATCAAGCCGATAGAAGATGCGGTCTCGGGAATTAACGGCATCGAGACCATCCGCTCCACCTCCGGCACTGGTTTCGGGTACACGATCCTGCAGTTCACGATGTCCACGGACATGAACTCCGCGGTGATCGATGTGCAGAAGGCCTTGGACGGCATCGTGGACAATCTGCCAAAGGAGGCCACGAGGCCCGTCATGGCGAAGTTCGACCTGAACAGCCAGCCTATTCTCATACTCTCGGTAACCGGATCCGGCACGCCGGAGGAGCTTTCCAACCAGGCAGATCGGATCCGCGATGAACTGGAAAGTCTCCCAGGCGTGGGCAATGCGAGCGTCGTCGGGTCGCAGAAGAAAGAGCTTCAGATCACGGTGGACAGGACCGCGCTGGAGTATTACGGGGTGAGCCCGGGGATCCTGCTCGCCGCGGTGAAGGCGCAGAACCTCGACATCCCCGCCGGGGAGATGCGGCAGAAGGCGCGCGATCTCTCGGTGCGGCTGGTGGGCGAGTTCTCCGGCGTGGAGGACGTGCGCAACCTCAGGGTCCCCACCTCCAGCGGAGGAAGCGTGCGCCTTGCGGAGCTCGCGCAGGTCGCCCTGGACTACCCCGATCCGAAATCGGCCGTGCGCCTGAATACGCATCCCACCATCGGGATCTTCGTCCGCAAGCAGAGCGACGCCAACGTGGTGACGACGGCGAACGCCGTGAAGGCGGAGCTCGCGGCACTGGCACCGACACTGCCGCCCGGCACCTCGGTCACCGTGGCGAGCGACTCGACCCTGTTCATCAACTCGTCCCTCGCCGAGACCCGCCTGAACCTCGTGGAGAGCATCATCACCACTTCCCTCGTGCTCTTCCTCTTCCTGCGCCGCTGGAGATCCTCTCTCATCGTGCTCATCGCCATCCCCGTGTCCCTGGTGGGAACCTTTTTCGCGATGTGGGCCCTGCATTTCACGCTGAACGTCGTGTCCCTCATGGCGCTGGGGCTGTGCATCGGCATCCTCGTGGACGATTCCATCGTCATATTGGAAAATATCGACAGGCACATCTCTCTCGGTGAGCTTCCTCGTGCCGCGGCGGTGAATGGGCGCAAGGAAATCGCGCTTGCCGCGGTGGCGATCACGCTCTGCGACGTGGTGGTCTTCGCGCCGATCGCCTTCATGACCGACATCGTGGGGCAGTTTTTCCGCGAGTTCGGTCTCACCGTGGTCTGCGCCACGCTCCTGTCCCTGCTGGTCTCCTTCACGGTCACGCCCATGATGGCCTCGCGGATGCTCGGGTCGGGGCGGGCCCGGACGCCCGTGCCGGCGCCGGCAGACTCGGCTCCCGGTGAGGCCGGACACGGGCAAAAGCCTGTCGCCCGCTTCGGCATGTTTTTCGAAACAGGCATCAAGGGAACGTACCGGCGATTTCTCCAGTGGTCCCTCGATCACAGGGCCGCGGTGATTCTCCCGGTGATCCTGCTGCTGGCAGGGAGCATTGCACTTGTTCCCCTGAAGGTGGTCGAAACGGAGTTCATGCCTACCGCGGACCAGGGCAAGCTCGTGGTGGACATCGACCTCGGCGCGGGAGCCGGGTACCCCCAGTCGGATGCGAAGGTGAAGATCGTGGAAGCGCAATTGTTGAAGATCCCCGAGGTGGAAGATTCCTTTGCCACCATCGGAGGAGTCACCTCGGCATCGACTTCGGAGATCATCGTGAAGCTCCGTGACAAGAGCCAGCGCCGCAGGAGCCAGGCGCAGGTCGCCAGGGAGCTCCGCGAATGGGGACGGGGCCTGCCCGGGGTGCTCTTCTCCGTGACGGAGCCGGGGATCATTTCGCGCACCTCCATCGAAGGCGCCAAGCCCCTTATCATCAACGTGACCGGCCCCAGCCGCGACGTCCTGCGCGACCTCGCCCGCCGGGTGGAGGACGTGGTGCGGAGCGTCCCGGGAACAGCGGACGTGGACAACACGATGCGCGCCGGGCAGACCGAGGTGAGTGTCCAGGTGAACAGGCTCGCCGCCTCCAGCTACGGCCTCGCCACCTCGGACATCGCCCTAGTGATGCGCACCGCGCTGGCGGGCACGAACGCCGGGGTGTATCGGCATGCGGGCGATGAGTACGACATGGTGGTTCGTTACCGCCAGGACCAGCTTCGCAGGCCGGAGGCCCTCGGCGCGCTTCGGATCACCAACCCGGCCGGCCAGCAGATCGCGCTTTCCCAGGTGGCGAGCTTCAGCCGGACGGACAGCGCGCGGCAGATCCTGCGCCGGGACCGGCAGAACGTGGCCACCATCTCCGCCAACACCGCCGGCCGGCCCCTGGGCGCGCTCACGGCGGACATCAAGGCGAGGATGGCGGGGGTCTCGATCCCCTTTGGCTACGAGGTGGGCTACACGGGCGACCAGCAGAACATGTCCAGCTCCTTCGGGTCCCTCACGTGGGCGCTGGGCGCCTCGCTCCTCCTGGTCTTCATGATCCTGGTGGTTTTGTACGAGTCGTTCCTCACGCCGCTCATCCGCATGCTCTCGATCCCCTGCGGAATCATCGGCGCCTTCGCGGCCCTCGCTGTCACGGGCAAGGCCATCAACATCATCTCCTTCATCGGGCTCATCATGCTCGACGGGCTGATCGCGAAAAACGGGACCCTGCTCATCGACTACACCCATACGCTTACCAGGCGGGGAATGCCGCTCCGGGAGGCGCTCGTGGAGGCGGGCATCACGCGCCTGCGGCCGATCCTGATGACCTCGGCCACGATGATCGTGGGAATGCTTCCCCTCGCGCTGTCGCTGGGAGCCTCCAGCGAGATCCGCTCGGGAATGGCGGTCGTGCTGATCGGCGGCCTCCTGACCTCCACGCTGCTCACGCCGATCCTGCTGCCCGTTGTGTATACGCTCATTGACGACCTGCGATCCTCACGGGCAAGGCACGGAGGGTACGCGCAGTGAAAGTCACTCGACCCCGGCTCCGCGCCCGCGCCGTCGCGGCAGCGGCTGTGGCCCTCGCCCTGTCCGCGGCCTGCCTCGCCCTGTCCGCGTGCGGCCGGAGCAGGCCCGCCGCTCCCGTCGCCGAAGCAAAGACCGTGTCCGTGGCCCGCGCGGCGCGCGCGACCATCTCCGTGTCCCTGGACTACTCGGCCCGGATCAGGCCGAAACAGGAAATCGTCGTCTCCCCAAAGGTCGCCGGGCGCATTGCCTCGGTCCGGGCGGACGTGAGCCAGAGGGTGCGACGGGGCCAGGTGCTCTTCACGTTGGAATCGACTGATGCCGAGACACAGGCGCGCCAGGCGCGGGCCGCGCTGGACAGCGCCAGGGCGAACCTCACGCGCACGAGCGATTCATCCCTCTCGTCCCAGCTCATCCAGGCCCAGGCAGCCGTGA
>JBEKXR010000463.1:0-3633 GCA_049511935.1 Spirochaetia bacterium
AGCTTGCCCGGCTGGGAAACGTGGCGCCCGGCATCAGCGTCGAAGGCTTCGAGCGGGAAACCGAGGAGAGGAGGGGGCCGGGGGTCTTCTCGAAGGTGGTGAAGGCCATGGAGCTGCTGCGCCGGGAAGGGGTGCTCTTCGGGTTCAGCGCAACCGCCACGCGGGAGAACGTCGACACGATCACGAGCGACGAGTTCGTGAGGTTCTATCTGTCCAAGGGCGCCCTCTTTGGATGGTACTTCCTGTTCCTGCCGGTCGGCGCGGATCCCGTCATCGAGCTGGCTCCAACCCCGGAACAACGGGTGGAGATGGGAAAACGGGTTTCCCGCCTGCGCCGGGACTATCCCATCTTTCTCGGCGACTTCTGGAACGACGGGCCCGCTGTCGGGGGCTGCATGGCCGGGGGCCGCCACTACTTCCACATCCTGAATAATGGCAACGTGGAGCCCTGCGTGTTCTGCCATTTCAGCTCGGACAACATCAGGGGCAAGACTCTCCTGGAGGTCGCCAATTCCCCGTTCTTCCGGGCAATCCGCCGCGAGTTTCCCTACAATGCGACGGGAAACCTCCTGCGCCCCTGCATGATCATCGACAACCCCCAGGTGCTGCGGAAGCTGGTGGAGGAGTACGTCATACCCGCCGGCCACGAGAACGCGGACGCGATCGTGCGCGATCAGGAGGCCGTTGCGTGGGCTGACGCGTACTCTGAACGCATGGCGGAGCTGACCGAGCAGCTGTGGGAGGCGATGGTGAGCGATCCTCTCTCGCGCTGGTACCGCGAGGGACCCGAATACCGCGACTACCTCAGGCCGCCCATCCTTTTCCCCGGGGATCGGCCGACGGATGACATCTCGCAGCCGATCGTTCCCCCGGATCGGTAGAATGTTCCCAGGGGGACCGCTCCCGGGAGGCTCTGAGTGCCTGAGCTCGGCATCGACATCGGCTCCATCTCCATCAATACGGTGCTCCTGGATATCGGGGGAAGCATCCTTGAGGAGTTCTACGATTTCTGTCGGGGCACGCCTTTCAGCGTACTCCTCTCACGGCTCTCCGACATCCTGGGCCGCTGGGGCCCCGATTCAATAGGGGCGCTGGCGTTCACGGGCACCGGCGGCGCGCTGGCCTCCCGCCTGCTCGGCGGCGCTTTCGTGAACGAGATCGTGGCGCAGTCCGCCTCCGTGTGCTGCCTGTTCCCGCTGGCGCGGACGATCATCGAGATGGGCGGGGAGGATACGAAGCTCATCTTTCTGCGGGACGCCGCTCTTTCCGATTTTGTCATGAACGGCATCTGCGCCGCAGGCACGGGATCGTTCCTGGACCAGCAGGCTCGGCGGATCAACGTCCCCATTGTGGGGGAGTTCGGCCGTCTTGCCCTGCAGTCGAAGGAGCCGCCGCGGATCGCCGGCCGCTGCAGCGTGTTTGCCAAGAGCGACATGATCCATCACCAGCAGATGGCTGCTCCGATCCACGACATCATCGCAGGGCTCTGCCTCGCGGTGGCCCGCAACGTGAAGAGCACCCTCGCGCGGGGGAGGGAACTGGAAAAGCCCGTGGTGTTCCAGGGCGGGGTGGCGGCAAACGCCGGCATGGTATGGGCGTTCCGGGAGATCTTCGGTCTCGCCGACGGGGAGCTCATCATCCCTCCCCACCACGCCTCCATGGGCGCCATCGGGGCTCTTTTCCATCTCAGGGCTCATCCGCAGGAAAAGCCCGCCGCATTCCGGGGCCTGGCAGGACTGAAGGAGTACCTCGCCGCGGGGAGCAGTGCCGGAGACCACCTCGAGCCGCTGAGGCCGCCTCGCGCGGTGTCGGAAACCGACGCAGTGGCCCTCGATGATTCCGTGGACGGCGTGGCCGTGTTCCTCGGCATCGACGTCGGCTCCCTCAGCACGAATGTCGTGCTGATCGACGCGGAGAACAGGGTGATTGCTCGACGATACCTCCCGACTGCGGGCAGGCCGCTTGCGGCCATTCAGAGAGGGGTTCGGGAGGTCGGGGAGGAGGTGGGGTCCAGGGTCAGGGTGAAGGCCGCGGGGACCACGGGCTCGGGCCGCTACCTCACCGGTGACTTCGTGGGCGCGGACCTCATCGTCAATGAGATCACGGCTCAAGCCACCGCGGCGATCGCCGTCGATCCGGCCGTGGACACCATTTTCGAGATCGGCGGGCAGGACTCGAAGTACATCTCCATCCAGAACGGGGTAGTGGTGGACTTCGAGATGAACAAGGTCTGCGCGGCGGGCACCGGCTCGTTTCTGGAAGAGCAGGCGGAGAAGCTCGGGGTGAGCATCAACGGGGAGTTCGGGGCACTGGCGCTGCGCTCCTGCGCGCCCGAGCGCCTGGGGGACCGGTGCACGGTGTTCATGGAGTCGGACATCAACTCCCGGCAGCAGAAGGGGGCCGCCCGGGAGAACCTCGTGGCAGGACTCGCCTACTCCATTGTGCAAAACTACCTGCGAAAGGTCGTGGGGGAGAAGCCGGTCGGCAAGAGGATCTTCTTCCAGGGCGGGGTGGCGTACAACAAGGCCGTCGTATCGGCGTTCGAGAAGGTCATCGGCAGGCCCGTCGAGGTGCCCCCGCATTTCGAGGTAACCGGCGCTATCGGGGCCGCCATGCTCGCGCGTGATTCGATGGACGGTCGGCCGACCCGGTTCAAGGGATTTGCAGTCGCCGAGCGCGCATGGTCCCTCGACCGGTTCTCCTGCGGGGCCTGCTCCAACACCTGCGAGATCCGCAGGGTGCGAGTCCAGGGAGAAGCGACGC
Organism: Spirochaetia bacterium; assembly: GCA_049511935.1. Taxonomy (GTDB): domain Bacteria; phylum Spirochaetota; class Spirochaetia; order SZUA-6; family Fen-1364; genus Fen-1364. The sequence continues at coordinate 2,764 of JBEKXR010000463.1, forward strand.
CGCTTTTCTACGGTGGGCGCTGCGAGCGCTACGAGGTGCCCAATAGGAGGAACAGGGGCCGCGGCATCCCTGACCTCTTCGAGGAGCGCACGCGGCTCCTCCTTGACGGCTTCAGGGAAGAGCGCCTGGCGGGAGGACCTGTCATCGGCATTCCCCGGGCGCTATCCGTGTTCCACCAGCGGTTCCCCTTCTGGCGGACCTTCTTCGAGACCCTCGGGATGAGGGTGGCGCTCTCGCGGCCCACGGACCAGGCCCTCGTATCCCTTTCCCTGGAGACGCTTACAGCGGAGACCTGCTTCCCGGTAGAGGTCATGCATGGTCACGTGATGGACCTGCTCGACAGGGGGGTGGACGGTGTGTTCCTCCCCTTCGTCGTGAACGAGGAGGCGGATGCGGGCAACCCGACGAACAACTGCAACTGTCCCTGGATCCAGACCTATCCGTTCATCGTGAGGTGCGGGCTTCGGGATGGGGGGAGCATCTCGAAGCTCCTCATCCCGACTCTCCATTTCCGCCATTCCCGCCGGTTCCTCGTCAGGGAGCTTTCTCTTTTCATGGCAGAGAGATTCGGCACAGCGGGGCGCGACGTCTCCCACGCCGTGGCCGAGGCAGTGCGCGCGCAGAGAGAGTTCGAGGCGCGCGTGCGCTTGCGCGGGAAGGAGGTCCTGGCGTCGTTGCCCGCGGGGAGGACAGCGGTGGTCATCCTGGGCCGGCCGTACAACACGGGGGACTGCGCTCTCAACCTTCGCCTCGTGGAAAAACTCATCAGCCTCGACGTGCTTCCGGTCCCCCTGGAGTACCTCCCGCTGGAGGGAGAACGGATCTGGGCCGCCTACCCGTCGATGTACTGGCCGAACGGCAGGCGAATGC
>JBEKXR010000464.1:0-3609 GCA_049511935.1 Spirochaetia bacterium
ACAAATAACGGGGTCGTAACCCTGGTGCTTGAAGTCGTAAGCATACGGTACGCTGAGCGTGAGCGGGGCGGAGGGGCGCGAAGCGGTCCGAGCGGAGCGAGGACGGAACCCCCGCAGCACGCGACCCGCACGCCGCCGGGAAGGCTGCCGCACAGCGAAGGTCGGCCTTCCGTGCGGGGCACGCCCAACCGAGGAGCTAAGGCTGCCGCGGTTTTGCTGCCCGTATGGAATGGGATAGAGTAGGCCAATGGCTTTGGATTTCCAATTCGAAGCATTCCTTCAGCGGGTCGAGGCCCGGCTCGACCCTGTCGACCTTGCAAAAATGCCGGCCGCGGAAGAGGGCGTAACCCACGCGGCGGTCACGCTTCTCCTGCGCCCGGCCGGCGGGGACGCCGGAGGCGACGCAACGGGCGATTCGGCCGAGATCCTCTTCATCAAGCGTGCGGAGCGGGCGGGGGATCCGTGGTCGGGGCACCTGGCATTTCCCGGAGGCCGGGCGGAGAAACAGGACGCCACCCTGCTGGACCTCGCTATGCGCGAAGCCGCGGAAGAGGTCGGAATCGACGCCCGACACGGAGGCAGATTGCTCGGCAGGCTCCCAACTGTCCGTCCCCTGAGCACCCGCATTCCTTCGATAACAGTAACACCGTTCGTCGCCCTCGCACCGCAGGGTGCGATCCCTCGCCTTCAGCCGGCAGAGGTCGAGGAAGCCTTCTGGATGCCCCTCGCGGAGCTCAGAAGGACTGGACGCTCCGCGGTGGCGCGCTGGGAAACCAAGGACGGCACACGGGAGTTTCCTGCCTTCCCGTCTCCCAAGGGCCCGATCTGGGGCATCACCGAACGCATTCTCTCTCAATTCCTTGCACTGGCGGAATGACGGCCCGACAGCACCCTGGTAGGCTCGCGACGGCGCAGGATTGCAGACTCAACTCGGATCGGCAAAGATGGCAAGGGTTCTTGCGGACCGCGGTGTGCGGGGGCTATCCAGCGAGGAGGGGTCATGAAGGTCGTGCAGTTGGGGAAGTCGGGCCTCAGGGTCTCCCAGGTATGCCTGGGGACAATGACGTTCGGGCGGGAGGCGGATGAAGCCACTTCCTTCGCGATAATGGACTACTTTGTCGAGCAGGGCGGAACCTTCCTGGATACCGCCGATGTCTACAGCGTTGGCGCAACCGAGTCCGTTGTCGGGCGGTGGCTCAAGGCGCGGGGAAACCGCGACAGCCTCGTGCTCGCCACCAAGGTGTTCGGCCAGATGGGCAGCGGGCCCAACGACGCAGGGCTTTCGAGGATCCATATCCATCGGGCGGTCGAGGCAAGCCTCCTTCGGCTGCAGACGGACGTGATCGACCTCTACCAGGTTCACCGCTGGGATCCGACCATCCCGATCGAGGAAACCATCGATGCCTTGGATGACCTCGTGCGTCAGGGAAAAGTTCGCTATATCGGGTGCTCCAACGTGCGCGCCTACCAGCTCCAGTACTGCCTCGACTATGCGCGCACCCATGCCATGAGCCCTTTCATCAGCCTGCAGCCTGCCTTCAATGCCCTCAACCGCGCCATGGAGGCGGAGCTGCTTCCGCTGTGCGCCGAGCAGGGGATCGGCGTCATGAGCTACAACCCGCTCGCGGGTGGAATGCTGACGGGCAAGTACCGCAAGGACGAACCGCTTCCCAAGGGAGCGCGCCTGGAAGCCTTCCAGTTCTACCACGATCGGTACTACACGGAGCAGGCCCTTGATATCGTCGGGCGCTTTCTCCAGGAGGCATCGAGGCGGGGTGTCAGCCCGGCACAACTCGCCCTGGCGTGGGTGCTCGCCGAGCCGCGCATCAGCTCACCGATACTCGGCGCACGGAGTCTCAACCAGATCACCGACTCACTGAAAGGGGCGGAGATCCACCTCACCGCCGAGGAGCGCGCAGCGATTCCCGCAGTGCAGGCCGCTCACTGGGTCGGAGAAGACCCGGTATACGGTAAGTAGCCTGGCGCCCCGCCTCGGGCGGGGGCATCCCGAATCGAGGGGGGGAGACACGCCCGAACGCGCGTGACACTCTTGCGCGCCTCCGGTGTTGGATTCTCGGGGGGATGCATGCCATGTCAGATTCAGTCCTCGTAGCGTACGCGACGCGCAGCGGTTCCACGCAGGAGGTCGCCGAGGCCATGGCGGCCGCTCTGCGCGAGGCAGGTCTGCACGTCGACTGCCAGCCGCTGCGCAGCACGCGAACCGTCGCCGGGTACCGCATGGTCGTGCTCGGCGCGCCCCTGTACATGTTCAAATGGCACAAGGATGCGTTCGCCTTTCTTTCCCGGCACCGCGGCGCCCTCGAGAAGCTGCCCGTGGCAGTCTTTGCCCTCGGCCCATTCCATGACGAGCAAAAGGAGTGGGTGGAGGTGCGCGCGCTGTTCGACCGGGAGCTGGTGAAGGTTTCCTGGTTTGCCCCCATTGCCCGCGAAGTGTTCGGCGGGAAGTTCGATCCGACGAAGCTCCGTTTTCCGATGAATCTGATTCCAGCCCTGAAGAAGATGCCCGCAAGCGACATTCGCAACTGGGATGACATCCGATCCTGGGCACGTGGCCTGGCGAAGCCTGGTCTCGCAAAATAGGAGGAGAAAAGAAATGTCCGACAAGAGCACGTCCGCGTCCTACCCGGTCAGCCTGACGGTCGACTATCCGGAAAAGGATCTCAACCGGCTGACCTCGGTCTTCCGATTCGTTCTCATCGTTCCAATCGCAGTGATCCTCATACTGGTCAGTGGACCGAGCTGGGATTCGGCGAAGGAGGCCTGGCGGTTCCCGTTTGCCGTCGGCGGGATTGTCTTCCTTCCCACCGTGCTGATGCTGCTCTTCCGATGGAAGTATCCGCGCTGGTGGTTCGATTGGAATCTCAACCTCTCGAAGTTTGGTCTGCGGGTGGCCGCTTACTTCTGGCTCCTTACCGACGGGTATCCTTCCACGGACGAGGAACAAACCGTGCACCTCACCATGAAGTACCCCGAGGTTACCAAAGAGCTGAAGGTGGGCCTTCCCCTGGTGAAGTGGTTCCTTGCCATTCCCCACTACTTCGTCCTGGCCTTTCTTTTCGTGGGAGTAGTCGGGGCCGTCATCATCTCGTGGTTCGCCATCTTGTTCACCGCGCGGTATCCCCGGGGTCTCTTTGATTTCGTCGTGGGAGTCATGCGGTGGGGGGTTCGCGTCAGCGCCTATGCATTCCTCCTCGTGACGGACGTCTACCCGCCTTTCAGCATGGACTGAGAGCCCAGGGGAGGGGGCGGGAGCAGGGGCAGGGCCCGATCCTGGATCGGGATCCCGGACCCCGGCGCCGAAGGTGTTGACCCTTCCCGCTGATCCGGTCTACCCAGACGAGGGGACGCAATGACGTATCGCAGGCTGGGAAAATCCGGTATCGAGGTGTCCGTCGTGGGCCTGGGGTGCATGACCCTGGGACTCGACAGGTCCAGGGCAGAGCGAATCATCCGCACGGCCCTCGACCTCGGCGTGACCCTGTTCGACACCGCGGACCTGTATGACAAAGGCGTCAACGAGGAGATCGTTGGAGAGACGCTCCGTGGCGTCCGCGACAAGGTGGTGATCGCGACCAAAGTGGGAAACCG
>JBEKXR010000465.1:0-3598 GCA_049511935.1 Spirochaetia bacterium
GTGCGCCCTGAACGGCCTGGAGCTCGCGCGATTCGGCATCGGGAAGAGCATCTGCATCATCGGGCTGGGGCCCATCGGGTGCATGATGCTGGAGCTGTCCCGCGTTTTCGGCGCCTCCCGCGTATTCGCGGCGCAGAGGTCCCGGGCCCGCCTGGACATGGCCCGGCAGTTCCTCCCGGAGGCCCGGTTCATCGCCACCGAGGAGGAAAACCTCGTGGACACCGTCATGAAGGAAACCGGCGGGCAGGGAGTGGACCTCGCGATCACCACGGCAGGGAGCGTGCAGGCGCACGAGGACGCCATCCGGATGGCTGCCCACCGGGGATACGTGAACCTCTTCGGCGGCCTGAAGAACCAGCCGAAGCTGACGATCGATTCGAACCTCATCCACTACAAGGAGTGCTTCGTGATGGGAAGCCACGGCTCCCTGCCGCGTCATCACCGTCTTGCGGTCGAGCTGATCGCGCAGGGCGCCGTGCACGCGAAGAAGTACGTCTCCGCGATGTTCCCGCTGGAGAAGACCGCGGAGGCCTTCGCCTTCCACGAGTCGCGGGCCGGCCTGAAGGTCATCGTCGCCCCGCACGGGGACAAGGCGGCGTGGACATGAGCGGCGTCCGCATCGCACCTTCCATGATGTGCGCGGACTTCCTCCATCTCGCCGATGACCTGGACGCACTCCAGGCAGGAGGCGCGGACTACCTGCACGTGGACGTCATGGACGGCCGCTACGTGCCCAATTTCACCCTCGGCCCCGATTTCTGCAAGGCACTCGCCCGAGGGTCGCGGCTGCCCCTGGACATTCATCTCATGGTGGAAAATCCAGAGCACCATGTCTCGTCTTTTGCCGTGGTGGGCGGGAGCATCGTTTCGATTCACCCCGAGACCACGCGCCATCCCCTGCGGACCCTGGATCTCATCAGGAGCCTCGGCGCCCGCGCCGGCATCGCCATCGACCCGGCCATGCCCATCGCGTCGGTCGTGGAAATGCTGCCGTACGTGAGCCTCGCCTGCGTCATGACGGTGAACCCCGGCTACGCGGGTCAGAAGCTCGTGCCCACGGCACTCGCCAAGGTGCGCGAGCTCGCCGAGCTGGTGAAGGCGCGCGGCCTCGACGTGGAGATCGAGGTGGACGGGAACGTGAGCTGGGAGAACATCCCGCGCATGGTCCAGGCCGGCGCGCAGGTTCTCGTCGCGGGAAGCTCCTCCCTGTTCGACGGCGCGGGAGGCCTGCGCGACAACCTCCGCCGCATGAGGAATCTTGTGGGCCGGGACTAGCTTCAGTATCTTCTTGTCATGCACTCATTCCGCCCCGCGCTTCGGATCTTCCTGTGCATCGCAATCCTTGCGGTGTTCATCACGGTGCTGGTGTCACCTGTCGCCGCAAAGGAGCTTGCTGCTGACACCGGGGCTTCCATTGACATGCCGTCAGGGTTCACCCCGGGAGATGGTGATGGGAAGACGCGCTTCTCATACTTCGATACCAACGAGGGCATGGAGCTCGATGTATTGATCTTTGAGCCCGGTCAGTACAGCTCGGCCGAGATCATGGCGGCGGACATCCTGGGGCAGATGGGTTCGAAAGGGGACATCTCGAGCTTCATCTACCAGGGTCGTGGGGCTGTCATCGCTGAGCTGGATTTCGCCGTCAATGGCAATCCCCGCAAGGGGCATGCCGTTTTCATCGCTGGCACACCGGCCGCCTCGGGCACAGCAAGGTCTGATAACAGCTACGCCCTGGTCGCCTCCGCCGAGACCTCCCAGTACGACTCCCACTCCGAGCTGATCATTTCCTGCCTGGACGCGTTCTCCATCGATCGCGCCGCGCGCCGGTTCCCCGGCCCGGTGAGCCAGTTCCTCTTTCCCTGGCCCGCCGCTCGCACTGAAAGAAAGACGGCGACTTTCCCCGCCGGCACCATCTCGATGCCCTGGTCCTCGGAGGAGGAGAAAGAAGAGCTCTCCGTGACGGAGAGGGAGTACCGCGTCCTCACCACGTACGCCGAGACCGCGACACTCTGGGTGGACGCCTGGGCGCGGTACTACAGGATGGTGTACAAGGAATCGGCGGCCCGGCTGGACAGCTTCACGAAGGCCTTCTCCGATTCTCTTCCCGCAAACGATCCAACGGAGACCGCCCGGAGGGTCCTCGCATGGATCCAGGGTTTCCACTACGAGCGTGACTTCGCCGGGATTGATTTTGTGCCTCCCCTGCTCGCTGCATTCGAACGGCGGGGCGACTGCGATTCCCGCGCCGTGGTCATGGCCATCATTCTCGAGCGCCTGGGCATCGATGCCGTCTTGATGATCTCTCGCGAATACTCTCATGCGATGCTGGCCGTGGACGTTCCCGGCGGCGGTCAGCGCTTCACGTACAACGGAAAGGCCTACCTCGTGGCGGAAACGACTGCCAAGGTGGGAATCGGCATGATCGATTCCGAGCAGGCTGATTTTTCCAAGTGGCTGGGCGTGGATCTCGGTGAATAACGGAGCTGCACCTTTTTTTTCTTGACAGCGCAATGATACCTGATTTAAAATGTCGTGTTTCAGAATCCAACACATCTCCAAGGAGGATCCAATGAAAGGAAAGAGAATTGTCCTCATTCTCATTGTGCTCGTCTTATTCGCCGCCCTCGTCGTTCCGGCGTTTGCCAACGGCGGCCAGGAAAACAAGAAGCTGAAGATCGCCTACATCAGGCCAACGAACGAGCCGTACTACAAGTACGGATTCGATGGGGCGAAGATGATGGCGGACGCCATGGGCATCGAGCTCTTCGGCTATACCTCGGACATGAAGCCGGAGAGGGAGCTCGCCGCCGTCGAAGATGCCATCACTCAGAAGATGGACGGGATTGTCCTCATGTCCATCAGCCAGACCTCGATCGCGTCCAGCGTCAATTCCGCCTTCGACGCCAAGGTCCCCATCATGATGCTCTTCGGGTACAGCGAAGAGCTTAAGGACAAGATGGTCGGTTCTGTGCAGGGGGACCCCAAGGTTTCCGGAAGAACCATCGGAAAATGGGTTGCGGACAACATTCCGGAGGGCCAGGTGGCCTGCATCATGGGCCAGCCCGGCCGCGGTGACGCGGAGGGGTACCGTGATAACTTCGTCTCCGAGGTGAAAAAGAACCCCAAGCTCGTGTACGTGGGCGACCTCCCGGGCGACTGGAACCGGCAGAAGGCCTTCAACCAGATGCAGAACCTCATCACCAGCTTCCCTGACCTGAAGGCGTGCTTCGTCCAGAACGAGGACATGGCCCTTGGCGCCATTCAGGCCCTCAAGGAAGCGGGCAAGGACGGCCAGGTGGCCATCGTGTCCCAGAACGGCGCCCCCTACGGCCTGGAGTCCATTACCGCGGGCGGCATCAAGGCCACGGTCGGATGGTCTCCCTCCCAGGAAGCCCAGCTCGCGCTGCGAGTGCTCGTGGAATCCATCCGGAACAAGAAGGTCCAGCCGAAGCTCACCATCACACCGATGACCGTCATCACCAAGGCGAACGTCGACGCGGCCACACCGTGGGAGCCCACGACCGCCTCCACCCAGGCGACCCTGAAGATGGATCTGTCGAAAATCGGGCACGCGCTGAGCGAGTAGGACAAGACC
>JBEKXR010000466.1:0-3596 GCA_049511935.1 Spirochaetia bacterium
CGAGCTGCGGGAGATCGAGAGCACACACCCGTCGCCGGGGGTGTAGCCGTCGGAGGATTTCTTCACCACCCCGTTCTGCTCCAATCTCCGCGCGAGGGCATCTTCTTCCACGGACAGGCCGGAAGGGTCCTTCCGGGCCGCAGTGAAGAACCGGGCGAGATCTTCCGCCCTGTAGTCATGCGCGTTGTAGCCGTGCAGCCCGGCGAGGGCGGAGTGAGACTCGAGCTTCCCGGCATGACCGGCCTTCTCGACGAAGAACGCGAGCCTCTTGAAGAAGGCATCCTGGATCTCGTATGAAGCAATGTCCAGGATGAGGACCCGGGGGAACCGGCTCCATGAGAAAAGCTCGAAGTCCGGTTTCCGCCAGGAGGGCTGGTCCCACGTGAGGACCTGGCCCGGGTCTGCGGGAATGGGGGCCTCGGCAGGGACCCGGAGTATCTGGAGGCTCCTGAGCGTTCCCGTGAAACGGATGTCGCGGGGGACGAAGGGCATGCTGCCCCGGGCAAAGTCCAGCCAGCCGGGTGTGGATGCCGGGTTCACCTCGAAGGCCGCGTTCCTGCCGCCGGAGTCGCTGAAGACGACGCTTCCGCCCGCCGCGCCGTCACCGAGAGTGAGCCGCAGGAGCCAGATCCCGCTGCCCATCTCTGCCCGGGACGCCTCGGTGAGGCGCGCCGATGTCGACCCTGCCGATGCGGACAGCACCTCCACGCTCCCGTCCACCGTGAGGAGGCCCGGGTCGATCGAGAAACCGTGCACGAACGCCAGGATGCCCGCCCCTTCGAGAGTGAGCGTGCTCCGGGCCGAGCCCGATGAGGCGGTGAGCTGGTAGCCCCAGACCCTGCTCCCCATGTCCAGGGGAACCAGGAACCGCAGGGAGTTCCCGCTTGTCGCGGGCAGCGCGAAGGACTTCAGGACCTTGTTTCGGTCCGAGAAGATCGTGAGGGTGCACGTGCCGATGTTGCTCGTGTACGAGAAAGCGAACGCCTCGCCGAACGAAGTGACGACAACGGGTGGCGCAAGATGGTATTCGGGCGATGACAGCTTGCCCGCGTCCGGCTGGAACCGCGTCTCCTGCTCCCGGGACACGCGCGCGGACTGCCAGATCTCGATGCGTGCGCCTTCAGGAGCCTGGAAAGTGAAGCCCTGGAACTTCGACGAGCACCCTGTTGGAAGAAGGAGGGCAGCGGCGAGGAAGCCGGCCCGAAGGCCGGCTTTCACTCACGCTCCTCAATGGCAAGGGGCATGAGGCTCCGCACGATGTGCTGGGCGATCTCGCGCCGCGCTTCCATGGTGATATCCCCGATGGGGCGGATGAGGTTGTCCAGCTGCCCGATAAAACCGTCCGGGACAATGGGGAGAGTTGCGATGCGCTCGGCGAGCATCCGGTCGGAAGGCTCGAAGAGTCGATTCACCGCAAAGAGAAAGCTCGCGACGCAGCGCGCCAGCCGGGAGGCCGAGAGGAGGAAGAAGAGGGTGTCGGCCCGGTGCGCCGCCGCGCCGAGGTCCGCGAGCGCGCGCTCCGCCAGGGAGAAGGCCCGCAGGCGTGCCTGCCACCAGAACTGCGCAGGGACATGCGCGAGGGCCGACCGGGCTTCCTCGAGCCAGGTGCCCCGCCGAAAGAGCACCTCGCCCCGTTCGATCCTGTACAGGGCATTGGTGCCCGGCTCGTGGAACACCCAGGTCTGCTCCGAGATTCGAAGGAGCATCCTGTCCACGTCGGCGGAACGGATGTAGTGGATGCTCGCGGGCAGCTCCTCGAGCAGGAACCTGTCCACCGCGGCTACAGGAGAAGTCTCGAAGGCATCCATGCCCGGCAGCAGCGTGCTGCGCGCCTCCAGGCTCGGGGGCGCCCCCGCGGTGTAGACGTCCAGGTCGATCGTGAAGTACGGGTCGAACACCTCGATGTCGGCCGCCTCTCCGAGGAGAACAGCCTGAACGCCCTCGACGTGCGAGAGGCGTTCCGCCAGGTTCCCCGCGATCCGACGCACCTTGCGCTTCATGCGGGGATTGTAGCCTGTCACCGGCCGGCCACGCAAGGCGGCGGCACTCGGGCGGCCGTCGTCTTCTTTACTTCTGCGCGGTCAGCTGCACGCTCACAATCGCTTTCCCCAGCCGCTTCAGCTCTTCGCGGGTGAGATCCGGCGCCTGCTCCAGGAGCGATGCCCCTTCTTCCGGCCCGAACATTTCCGCGGTTTCCTTCTCCCGTTCCACCATGACGCTGGAGAACCCCGCCTCCCGCATCATCCGCAGGTAGTCCTCCTTCAGGACGGCACCTGCGACGCATCCGGCGAAGAGGGCCGCGTTCGTCGCCAGCCGTTCAGGTAGCGCTTCCCGGAGCATGATGTCGGAGATCATGAGCCGGCCCCCGGGTTTCAGGACCCGGAAGGCTTCGCGGAAAACCCGTTCCTTCTCCGTGGAAAGGTTGATGACGCAGTTGGAGACGATGACGTCGACGCTGGAGTCCGCAATCGGGAGGCTCTCGATTTCACCCAGCCGGAACTCCACGTTCGCGTACCCGTTCTTCCGGGCGGCCGCCCGGGCCCGGTCGATCATCTCGGGGGTCATGTCCACTCCGATCACCCGGCCCCCGGGCCCCACCTTTCGCGCCGCGAGGAAGCAGTCGATCCCCCCGCCGGATCCCAGGTCCACGACAGTCTCGCCCGGCCGCAGCTCGCCCAGCGCCGTGGGGTTCCCGCATCCCAGGCCCATGTCGGACTCGGGAGGGATCCCGGAAAGTTGGTCGTCCGTGTACCCGCGCGCATCGGTCCGCGCGGATGCAGAGCCTCCACAGCATGTATCCGCGCCTCCGCGCACCTCCATGCCCGCCGTGCGCGCATAGTGACGGCGTACTTCCATTCTCATGTCGCTTGACATCGACTTTCCTCCTACTGGACAATCTCCTGGGCAACGGGTCCGAGGATGTCCTTGACCCTGCCCGAGAGCTGCTCGACCTTTATCAGTGAAAGGCAGCAGACCCTGCCTTCGCTGTACATGGTCACCACGGCCAGCTTGTCGCCGGCCTTGATTCCCGCCGCGGCACGAAGTTCCTTGGGAAGCACGATCTGCCCCCGCGCATCGACGGTCACCACTGCCTCGACTCCGCAGCACCCTCCGCTCGTTTCTGTATCCTTCGCCATATTCATCCTTTTCTGAAAAATATGAATATTCTCATATATCCAATATAACGGAGAAAGAGGAATGAGTCAAGCCCTTGCGGTCTCGAACGGCATTTGACGCGAGCGCCCGCCTCCCTTGAGGGCCGCGGGGGCGCATGCTACGATTTTCGCGGACCCCGGTGCCATGCCGAACGAACCGATTCTCCTCGCCGCGTTGATCGCTCCCGGCTCCATCGAGTCGGAGCTGGGGAAGGTGCAGGCTGCCCTCTTTTCCGATCACGGTCTGGCCTCGGCGCAGGCGCTTCCGCCCCTGCTCCCCATCGCATTCCTGGACGCCGCGCGGGCCGGGCGGGGGTTGCTCCTGGAGATGAACGGGTCGGTGAGCCGGGGCTGGCGCATGCGTCTCACCGGGGCCGTCTGGGCGGAGGAGCACCTCTACGCCGGTGTGCAATCCGGCGGAGTCTGGCAGACACTGAGGGC
>JBEKXR010000467.1:0-4416 GCA_049511935.1 Spirochaetia bacterium
TCACGGTCGTGAAGAAGCTCAGCCATCTGCCGATGATCGTGGATCCCAGCCACGGCACCGGCCTGCGCGCCAAGGTGAGCCCGATGGCCCTCGCGGCGGTGGCGGCGGGCGCGGACGGGATCACCGTGGAGGTGCACACGGACCCCGAGCGCGCGCTCTCCGACGGCCCGCAGTCCCTCTATCCCGACCAGTTCGAGAAGCTCATGCGCGACATCGAGGCGCTCGCGCCCGTCCTGGGCAAGGAGCTCGCGCGCCTCCCCGACATCCCGTCCACGCCCGCCGCCGTGGCCGGCGCAACGGGCGTGGCATCCGGCCGCTCCACGGTCACAGCGGGCGCCGGGGCTGCGCCCGGGGCCGTCGTCGTCACCTTCCAGGGTGAGAGGGGCGCATTCGGTGAGCACGCCATCCGGCACTGGTTCGCCGGGGAAGTCAGCGCGCAGCCCGTCACGGATTTCAGATCCGTGTTCGACTCTGTACTCCAGGGACGGGCGCGCTTCGGCATGGTACCGATCGAGAACTCCCTGACCGGGTCGATCCACGAAAACTACGACCTTCTCCTGCAGTATCCGGATCTCAGGATCGTGGGTGAGCAGAAGATCAGGATCGTGCACAACCTCATCGTCCTGAAGGGAGCGGGGCTGGGGGATATCCGGCGCGTGTACTCCCACCCGCAGGCGCTGGCGCAGTGCGCCCGGTTTCTCGACACGCACCCCGAGTGGGAAAAGGTGGCCTTCTACGACACCGCCGGCGCCGTCAAGCACGTGGCAGAGACCGGGGCGGAGGAGAACGCCGCCATTGCCAGCGAGGAAGCCGCCCGGGTCTACGGCCTGTCGGTGCTCCGCCAAGGCCTGGAAACGAACGTGCAGAACTATACCCGGTTCTTCGTGATCGCCCGGGACGAGCAGGCCCTCCCGCCCGAGGCAGGCTCGCGCCGGCCCCGCAAGGCGTCTCTGTGCTTTGCCGTCGCCGACCAGCCCGGAGCGCTGTTCAAGGCCCTGCAGGTTCTGGCCGAGAGAGGCCTCAACATGCAGAAGCTTGAGTCCCGGCCGATTCACGGCAAGCCCTGGGAGTACCTCTTTTACATCGACGTGAATCTTCCCAAGGACATGAGCGTGTTCCTTCGGGGAATGGAAGAGCTGAAATCCGTCTCGGAAGACCTGCGGGTGCTGGGGACCTACGCCAGCTCGTGATCCCCGGTCGTCAGATCACCGCAGCCGCAGGTTTCTCAATATCCTGCGATAGATCGCCGTGAGACCCTCGATGCGCCTCAGCTTGAACCGGGAATCAGCCACCCACACGCTTCCGGCGTAGTCCTCCACGACCCGGGTGAAATAGCCGTGCGCAGCGCGCAGGTACGCGAGGCTCGTGCCGAAATATTCCGCCGTATTGAAGCGACGCCGGGAGGGGAGCGTGCGGCCCGCCGCGATTTTCCTGTTCACCGCTGCGATCCCATGGATGGCGAGTGAGAAGTTGATGAAGCCCTGCTTGTACCATGCATAGGCGGTATCCCGGGGGAGGGTGAGAGCGGCCAAGGGGGGCGAATCGTGTGCGGCGGCGGGCGAATCGTGGACCGCGGCGCGTGCGTTATGCGCCCGGGCGCGACGCGCCCCGTCGGGTGGAGCCCTTTCCGCGGGCGCACGCTCGGCGACGCTGCTCATCAGGGCGTTGTACGCCTCGGTCAGAGCGATCGTGGCAAGCTCCTGGAGGGACTTCCTGTCCGCCGGGAACCTGTCGGGATGGTTCTCCATGACGCGAAGCCGGTATGCCTGGCGGATCTGTTCCCGAGTGGCGTCCGCCGCCACGCCCAGGACTTCCCTGAAAAAGGAATCGCTCATCGACGCAGCGGGCCTCCGTTCAACCCGCGTCTTTCTCCTTGTACTGGTGTCTGCGCTGGTTCGCCTTGACGATGGCGTTCTTGATGGTGAGCAGCTCGATCTTGATGCCCCGCGCCGTCTTCTTCTCCTGCATCACCCGGGCCTGGAGCATCGTGTTCAGGCACCCCAGGCGGCGGTGGATGAGCGCCAGCTCGTTGAGCTGCTTGTCCACGAATCCCGCCAGCTGCTCCTCGGAGGTCCCGGCGAGGCGGCGGAAGGCCGGACCCTTGCCCGAGGCGAGGGCTGCGAGGAGACTGGACTTCTTCTGCACCTCCGCGCTGAACTGGGGGAAATCGATCGTTTCCGTCTTCGGGGTCTGCACGCCCGGGTCGGCGTACTGGACCTTGTAGACACGGTCGTCCGTCTTCCTGGCAGGCGCGGTTCCGAGGAGTCGTTTCAGCCAGCCGCCCCCGGACGCCCGAGATTCGGCGAGAAGGCGCTCGTTCTCCTCCAGCACCACGATCGCCGTGGCGAAATCTTCGCTCGGCCGGCTGAAAAGCCGCACCGCATCCAGCAGGATCGTGCGGGCATCGGTGGCCTCGGTGACCTTGGGATTCACCGGGGCGGTGACCGCGAGGGAGGCGAGGATCTTCGCCTTGCGCTCATCCGCGTCCGCCGCGAGCTCTTCGTCCACTACCTCCTCGGCAAGGGAGGGATACCACGGCGTGCCGGCCATCCTGTTGGCGAAAACCCGGCGGATGTCCTTCAGCATTTCCTCGCGCCGCGAGCGCCCTTCCGCCGCGCTCTGCGGGAGGGCGGGCAGCACGACTCGGCGGATATCCGCCTTCCACGATTCACGGCTGTAGGACATGAGATCCGCCAGGAGGGCGCGGATCTGGTGCGTGGTCTTCACGATCTGGACTTCTGAATCCTTCAGTATCTGGGAGGCCATTGTGTCCGCGCCCATGCGCACCTTCATGAACACCCGGGCGAATGCCTTGGTCGTCGGGCTCTTGGTGGACTCCCCCATCTCGAGCCAGTTGATGTACGAGATCAGTGATGAGAGTCTTTTCAGGCGCGCCAGGCCGAGAGTCGGCAGGTCCAGTGGATACTCGGTGGACACGTACCTCAACTGTCGTCGGTACGCGGCCAGCCGATAGCTCACCTCGTCGGAGTTTTCGAACTCCGGCAGCACGTCGTCCTTGGGGATTGTGATGTCCGAGAAAGTCTGCTCGTAGTGGTAGGGATCCTCGCGCAAGAGGCCCTTGCGGATGAGCATGCCCATCGCTCCTTCGAAGAGAGCCTCGAAGGACGCGAGGGCGTCCTTGAGCCGGGGAACGTGCTCGGCTTCCAGCCACTGGCGGCGAGTTTCGAGTGCGGCGTCCAGCTTTTCCTGGTAGCGGGCCGGTTCTTCCATCGGAGGACGATTATACGGTAATCTGGAAGAGGTCGCAAGAAAGATGCACGTTCTGTTCTGAACCGAGCCAGCTCTCATGGGAACCGCGGGAACCTTTACGCCGGAAAAGCTCGTGATGGGCGTCCTCTCGTCGCTGCCCGGCAGCGACGATGAGCTGAGGGCCATGCTCGTCGAACAGTGGGGCGACCTCGACTTCCGCTGCCCCCCGATTCCCTTCACTTTCACCGACTACTACGAGAAGGAAATGGGTGGGGCGATCGTGCGCACGTTCGTATCCTTCGAGCGGCTGGTCGATCCGTCATGTCTTGCGCAGGTCAAACTGCGGACGAATGTCATCGAGGTCCCGCTGGCGGACGGGATCTACGCCGAGATCACCCTCCTGTATTCCAAGGGGAGTTTTCGGGCCCTGGGCTGGACCTACCCTGACTTCCGATCTTCCGTCTATCTCGACGTCTTGAACGAAATCAGGTCCCTGTACAAGGTCCAGCTGCGCTCCGCCTGATCGCCCATCACGCAGGCAAGCGCCGCGCACGCTCCGTGCGTCCTTCCGGTCATGAGATTCCATCAGCTGACCCTTGTCGTGGTCGTGATGTCATCGGCGTCATGCTGTGACCTCGCGACTGACGAGGAGGTGAAGGTTCTCCTTCCGGCACCCCCTGTCCTGTGGCAGATTGCATTTCCACGGCTGGGTTTCAGGGTGGTGACACGGGACGCGCGCAATGGCATGCAGGAGAGGAACGTGGATGACTGGCGCGTTCCGGTAGTCGTCACGTGCGCCCGCAGCGTGAACTCTCCAATACTGGCCTACCCCCTGGAAATGGGGATCGCGGACTCCCGCCGTGTTCCCGCCGGGGCATCTCCGCCCGTCGGGCGGTTTCTACCCGCTCTCCCTGCGCGCCTTCAAGGGCGGGGAGGCGGTGGAGCTCACATGGGAGGACGGCGCCGCAGCATCCGTGATCTCCCGTGTCGCCGCGCAGGGCCCCAGAGATTTGTCCCTCTTCAACGTGGCGCGGCTGCGGCAATACCTCCAGGAGCACGCGGATCCATGGGCATTGGACCTGGACGCGGTCGCGCAGAAGATATCCCAGGGAGAGCTCACCGCGTGGGACATCGACATGCTGCCCTGCCGCGATACGGAGGTCGAGCCGGGACCCGGCACGTGGTTCCTCGAGAGTCCCTTTTCCT
>JBEKXR010000468.1:0-3570 GCA_049511935.1 Spirochaetia bacterium
TGGGGTTGTGCACGGGCATGGCGGCGACGATCGAGATGTCGCGGATGGCCGCCGTCGCGGCGGCCACGTCCGGCAGCCAGTACGAGTTCGAGGCCATCACCGCCGTCATCGTCGGTGGCACGTCGCTCAGCGGCGGCAGGGGCCGGCTCATCGGAAGTATTGTTGGCTTCATCATCCTCGGGATAGTCAACAATATGATGATCATGCTCAATATATCGCCCTATCTCTCGGGGGCCGTGAAAGGTGCGGTCATTCTCTTCGCGGTGCTCATGCAGAGACGGGAGCGGTAATGAGAACAAATCTTTTTCAAGGAGGCGCTCAATGAAAAGACGTGTTCTGTTGATGGCGGCAGTCCTCGTGCTGCTGCCGGCCCTCGTGCTCGTTGCGGCACCCAAGAAGTTCCGCATCGCAGTCTCCCTGCCGCCGGCGAATAACGCCTGGCAGGCGAAAATGCTGGACTCCGTGAACGCGGAGGTGGCGAAGGACATGACGAACTTTGAGATCACCGTGAAGAACGCGGTGGACGACGCCGACCAGCTCAACCAGATGACGACCTTCAAGAGCGGCGGGTACGACATGATCCTGTGCCTTCCGGGCAACGGGACGCTCATGACGCCGATCTGCCAGGAGATCTACAAGTCGGGCACCAAGCTGCTCATCATCGACAGGCCGATCGCGAACGACCAGTACACCACCTTCTACGGCGGCGACAACGCGCAGTGCGGCAGGAACGCGGCGAAGTACATCGGAGACCGTCTGAAGGGCAAGGGGCAGATCGCCATCCTCAGGAGCTACGTGGGAAGCCCCATCGACCTCCAGCGCTACAACGGCTTCATGGAAGTGCTGAAGAAGAGCTACCCCGGGATCAAAGTCCTCGTGGAAGGCGACGGTGAGTTCAACCAGGAGGCGGGCCTGAAGGCGGTGTCCAACATTCTGCCCGCGTACCCCAAGATCGACGCAATCTACTGCCAGGATGACGAGGCCGCGGTGGGCGCCCTGACCGCGATCAGAAACGCCAACCGCAAA
Organism: Spirochaetia bacterium; assembly: GCA_049511935.1. Classification (GTDB taxonomy): domain Bacteria; phylum Spirochaetota; class Spirochaetia; order SZUA-6; family Fen-1364; genus Fen-1364. The sequence continues at coordinate 1,027 of JBEKXR010000468.1, forward strand.
GACATTCAGTTTGTCACCGGCTTTGGCGGCTCCAACTCTGCCTTCGCCCTGATGACCAAGAAGGATCCTCTCTTTGGCGCATCGATGTCGTACCTCCCCACCATGGGGGGACGCGCGCTGGCGATGGCAAAGCAGATGCTCCAGGGCAAGACGTTCCCGAAAGACAACATCGAACCGACGATTGTCGTGACTAAGGACAACGTCAGCAAGTACGTGACAGATGGATACTAGGCAATCTCTGAACGACGGCGGGGGCGGGGCTTCGGCCTCGCCCCCGTAGCCAGGGATGGCGAGGGGCGCCGCGCGCAAGGATGCGCAGAAGGCGCCCCGTTTTTCATGTGCGGGAAAGCTCCGTTTTCGCCTCGGCCGCGGTCATGAGCCGGGCGAGCTTGCGGCCGAAGATGTCGAAGACAGCCTTCAGGATGTCGGGCCAGATGGTGGTGATGCCGTCAGTGATCGCCGTCACTCTGTACTCGCGCGTGCTCGCCGCGTAGACGGTGGCCGCCACGCACAGGTCGGCGAGCATTCCCGTGACCATGAGATACCGGATGTCCAGGGACCTCAGCACGAGATCCAAGGGCGTGCCGTAGAACTTGTCCAGCCCGTAGGCGCGAATGACGATCTCGCCGGGCATCGGTTTCACCTCGTCCACCGTGTCGGGGGACTCGGGGCCGCGGGTCCCGACGAGCGAGTTGCCGGAAGGCATACCCCACCCGGTGGGCTCGCCCGGCCGCGGGGCGAGGTGCTCGGGACCGAAGGGGTCTTTGCGGAGGTTGGGGATTTCCGGGGCGGATGTGAACTCGGTGAAGATCACCGGTACGCGCGCGCCGCGGCAGAACTCGACCAGGCCCTTCACGGCGGGCAGGATGTCCCACGATGTCGGCACGTACAGCGACGATTTCGGGTCCATGAAGCTGCGCTGCATGTCGATGACCAGGAGCGCGGTGCGCGCCCGGTCCATGCGGTGGGTGTCCTGGATGCGGGCCATCTTGCGGGAGACGAGCTCATCGTGTGTGGGCATGGGTGCACGATACCACGGTGGCGTTGAACCCGCCAGACCCGGCGTATAGACTGCCTTCCATGCAGCCACAGGCAGCCCCCGCGCTCCCGTCCCTCGCGAAGAAAATATCGCGGATGTGGGAGATCTCCGGCCGCAAGATCCGCGCGATCGAGCGCACGTACGACGAATCCCGAGGGTCACCCGTGTTCACCGTGAACGGCGCGTGGACCTCGCGCGGGTGGACGGAATGGACGCAGGGGTTCCAGTACGGATCCTCGATCCTGCAGTACGACGCGACCGGCGAAGAGGAGTTTCTCCGGTCCGGGCGGCAGAAGACCCGTGAGCGCATGGCGCCACATCTCACGCACATGGGCGTGCACGATCATGGGTTCAACAACGTGAGCACGTACGGCGCCCTCCTGAGGCTGATGAACGAGGGCAGAATCTCCGAGGATCCGGGGGAGAGGGACTTCTACGAGCTCGCCCTGGAGGCGAGCGGTGCCGTGCAGGCGCGCCGTTGGACGAGGACCGACGACGGGGGAGGATACATCTATTCCTTCAACGGCCCGCATTCACTCTTTGTGGATACGATCCGCTCCCTGCGCTCGCTGGCGCTCGCGCACTCCCTCGGCCATGTTCTCCTGGAGGAAAACGACCGCCGCGTCTCGCTCCTACAGCGGCTCGTGCAGCACGCGGCATCAACCGCCCGATACTCCGTCTACTACGGAGAGGGCCGGGACTCCTACGATATTCCCGGAAGGGTTGCGCACGAGTCGATCTTCAATGTGAACGACGGCACCTACCGCTGCCCGAGCTCCCAGCAGGGCTATTCCCCCTTCACCACCTGGACCCGGGGGCTGGCCTGGGCGATCCTCGGCTTTGCCGAGGAGCTCGAGTTCCTTGGGAGCCTGCCCGCCCCTGCCCTGGAACCCGTGGGCGGGCAGCAGAAAACCCTTTCCGTACTTCGGAGAGCCCTGCAGGTGACTGCCGAGTTCTACATCGCTCACACCGCCTCGGACGGCATCCCCTACTGGGACACAGGCGCGCCCGGCCTCGCGGAACTCGGCGCGTGGCAGGAGCGGCCCGCGGACCCGTTCAACGAGCACGAGCCGGTCGACAGCTCGGCCGCCGCGATCGCCTGCCAGGGTCTCACACGGTTCGGTTCCTGGCTTCGCGCCGCGGGAGAAAAGGACGGCGAGCGTTTTCTGAACGCCGGACTCAACGTGCTGCTCCGGCTCCTCGACGAGCCCTACCTCAGCACCAGCGACGGCCACCAGGGGCTTCTCCTTCACTCGGTGTATCACCGGCCGAACGGCTGGGACCATGTGCCGGCAGGGCGCGCCGTTCCCTGCGGCGAGTCCAGCATGTGGGGCGACTACCACCTGCGGGAAGCATCACTGCACGCGCAGAGACTGCTCAGCGGCGGCGTGCCGCTCATGTTCTGGACAGGAAAGGATGGACGATGACGATTGCAGATATCGCCACCATCGAGGGTCGGACGTATCCGGCAGGCCGATGGACGCAGAACCTCGTCGGGGGCGCAT
>JBEKXR010000469.1:0-3570 GCA_049511935.1 Spirochaetia bacterium
GAGAGTCTCCAGATAGGCCTCGCGTTCCGGAGGCTCCTCGCGGCGATAGATCTCTCGGAGCTTTTCTGCGAGTCCCTGCATCAGAGGCTTCGCTTACTCTGCCAGCTCCTTGTTGACATCCACGAACTGCTTCGTGAGTATCTGCGTTGCCTTCGTGATCTGCTTCTCCTGCTCCTCCAGGTCTATCTCTTCGCTGGTCACGGCGATTGTGAGAACCGGCGAGGAGCTCTTGATGGGACCCTTCGCGAAAGTGACAGGTGCACCCTCCACCACGTCAGCCCCGAGCTCCGAACCCTCTTGCGCGGCCACTTCCGGCACGTCCTGCCGCAAGCCAATGCTTGCGTACTGGACGGTTCTTCCCCCCTCCCTGAGGGGACCGATGTTGATCAGGGAGCCTGAATATGTCATGGCCAGGCAGCCGCGAGGGTCGGTTTTCTCCAGGAGGTCGACTTCCTCCATGCTCATGCGGGCAAGAAGCTTCTCGAAGCGTTCCCTCTTCTCCAGCCATCCCTGGGCGATCATGTCCACCGAGTCCTCAGTGTCGGGAAGGCCCGAGGTCTTCGTGATCTGGCGGATATGGTCCTGGATCTCGACGGGGATCAGGTCAAGGTGTTCGCTCATGCGTTCCTCCTGCGCGGAATATAGCCCTTTTCCGGCCGCCTCACCGACCGGAGCCTGATTGAGATTACGAGGAGAGCACACTACCTTTTCAGGAGGGGGTTGCCATGACGGAACACGCGCGCGGGTTGAGCTCCGCCATCAGGGCTCATCTTGAAGGGCTCATCAGGAGCTCGGGCCTTCCGGAAACAGAAGAGTCGCTGGACGAGATGGCCCGGGTGTGGATCGAGAAGAAGGATATGTTCGAGGGGCAGGTCAAGGCGCTGGACATGCTCGTGCTGGAGCAGTTTTCAGCCGACGATCCCCGGGGCGCCCTCCTGCTGACCTGGTCCGGTTCCCTGCTCAGCGCAGGACCATTGGATCCAGGCCGCGCAGGCCGGAGGACCGAGTACGCAAGCATCGAGCTTCGCACCGATGTTCCCCACCTTGCGATGTCGGAGCGGGGTGCGTTCGAGTCCGACCTGGCCCTGGGAGAGGCGGCGAGGCTCCGCGAAGGACCGGTTTCCAGCACTTCCGCGCTTTTGAGGATCGCCGCCTGTGACCCTGCGGTCCCGGCTGAGGAGCAGGAAAAGAGGATACGGGAGGCGACCATATTCCTCACCAACGGCTTCGTCAGGATCAACCGCACGGTGACCAGGCCGGGCCGCGATTTCCCCGAGCAGCTCACGATGAAATCCATCGTCACCTACCTGGCGCGAAAGAATGAGCTGAGCCAGAAGCAGACCCGGCAGCTCATCGATGACTACCTCACCATGCTGGAGTCGGGGCTGCTCCTCGGCCTTCGGGTGCCGTTGGGAAAGATGGGCCGGTTGTCCCTGAGGAAGCGGCCGGCGCGGAAAGCGCGGGTCGGGATCAACCCTGCGACGGGGGACACGATCACCATCAAGGCCCGGCCGGAAGAGCAGGCGCCGAGGATGGCCTTCAGCCGGCTGTTGAAAGACCGTGCAAGAAGAACATCCGTCCCTGGCACAGGCGGGGATTCGTAGCGCCTGCGGTCTCTTGTGCGTGCATCAGCGCGGCCAGGGGCGGCTCCAAGACGCGAAGCCTCCCCGGCTTCGATCAGTAGATGAACTGCCCGCTCGGGCTCATACCGTGCGGCTCCTTTCCTTCACCGAGGGTGATCGCCAGGTGCCACTCATAGCGGGACTTCGGGGCAAGCACGCTGCCCATGCCCCACATCTTCGCGAAATCGATCCGGTCCATCGCGGCCGTGGCCGGCTCGGGGGCGATATTGTATTGTCCGCAATAGCCGCCCTCGTTCAGCCACATGCCGAGATAGGGAACCTTCGCGCTGGGGAATGACATGCCGATGCTGAGCGTGCTCGTCTCATCGCGGATCACGCACCACCCCTCGGTGACCTTGTGCGCGAACCAGTACTTCTGGTAGTCGTCGTTGTTGCGGCGGGGGACCCGATCGAGACGGACCTCTCTTCCATCGGCGGAACGGGTCACGGGAAAATCGTGGCGCCCACCGTAGCCGCCGAGGGCAGGACCGGGAACTGCATTGATAATCGTGTGCATGCCGCGGGGAACGATAAACCGCATCCCTTCGGTGGCGTTGAAAAGGGGATGAGCCGCCAAGATGAAATCCAAAGGAGCGCAGGAAAGATTGGCCGCCATGTAGCGCGCAACAAGCTTCTGTCCTTCCAGCGCGACCGTCTTCTGCAGCCTGTAAGGGAACCGGGTCCCGCAGACGCTCAGGGTCACCGAATCGCCTTCGACGACTGCTTCCCAGGGAATCGTCCACACCTCCCCGTGGTCGGGCGCTTCGACCCCGGCCCACGAAGCGGTCTCGTAGAAGCAGCGGGAGATGGTGGGGAACATCTCGTCGAAACCCGCAAACTCCCCCTCACCGTAGGAATCTCCGTAGTCGGAGCGTGTGAACGCAGGTGCGGGGTTCTGCCAGAGCGTCTCGATGCCGAGGCCCTTGTGCACCAGCGAGACCGTCTTTGCGCCCCATGAAGGGAGCAGCACTGCCCTGACTTCGTCGTTTTCCAGGATGATCGCGTCTTGATCCTTGAAAGTGCCGTGGGAGATAGTGCTCATCATGCGCTCCCCTGCGGGTAGCTGCCCTTGTCCTTCAATGTCAGGAAGAGGGCCATCATGTTCTCCGTCGGTACGGTGGCCTGGATGTTGTGCACGTTGTTGAACACAAAGCAGCCGCCCTTCCCGAAAGTCCCGATGTTCCGGGCCGTCTCTTCCCTGACCTGCTCCGGAGTTCCGAAGGCGAGGGTGTGCTGCGCGTCCACGGCTCCCCCCCAGAATACGAATCTCTTCCCGTATTTCTCCTTGAGGAACTCGGGGGCCATGCCCGCGGCGGAGATCTGCACGGGATTGAGGATGTCGATGCCCGCCTCCGCGAAATCGTCGAGGTACGCGACGATCGAACCGCAGGTGTGGAAAAATGTCTTCCACCGGGTGTTCGCGTGCACCCAGTCGTTCATCTGCCGGTGGAGGGGCATGAAGATTTCGCGGTACGCGCCGGGAGAGATGAAGGGCCCGTTCTGGGATCCGAAATCCGTGCCGCTCATGACGACCACCTCGATGCGGTCCCCCACGGCCTGGCGGTACATCGCGAGGTTTTTTCATCTGCATCTCGAGCTGCAGCCGGAAGATCTCCTTCACGTACTCTTTCCTGATGAGCGAGGAGATATACCATTCCTCGGGGTCCCTGATTCCGTGGGGGTGCAGGACCGCGGGACCGGGAACAATGGCGATGTCCCCGAAGCCAGCTCCCCGGAAATTTCCGATGAGCGCATAGTCCGAGTTCTCGAACCAGTGCTTCGCGGTGTCCTCCAATAACCGAAGCTCCTCATCGGTGTACAGGCCATAGGTCTGCGCGACCCATTCCCCCCGGATCGAGCTTCGCTTCGTCGATGGGCTCCTGTCGGACGATTGTGTCGAAATGTAACTGTTCAGCTGGTTTGAGCCGGAATACCGGACAAATGTTAA
>JBEKXR010000470.1:0-3564 GCA_049511935.1 Spirochaetia bacterium
ACCGAGGTGGTGAGATTGCACTCGAAGACCTCCGGTCTTCCGAAGATCCGTATTTTCGGCATCTACTGGGCCAGGTCGACGGCAACACTCGCCCGGGCCTTGTGCATGGACACGAAGGAGTCGGCGCCGCCCATGGCGACGAACAGGGTGTCGGCGGTCCACGTCAAACCCAGCTTCATTCCTGCTGTCTCACTGACGAGGCTGTACTCCTTGTCCCCGAACACCCCGTCAACCTTCACCGGCGCTTCCGTGACGCCGAGAGTGGGCGTACCCTGCGCTCCCGCCGCGAACGTGACGGCCAGGAGGAAGACGCACAACATGAGACATTGTTTCATGATTCATTCTCCTTCGCGTTCTCCATGGAAATCGCCCATTACAATAGAAAGAATTGTGTCGTCGCGCAAGAACCGGGGGGCGGGGAAGCCGCCTCCAGAGGCGGAGGAGGCGGTGCGGCGGCTTCAGATGTCCCGGGAGTCACACAGATCGGCCACGGGGCACTTTGCATGATCCGGTTTCCTGGCCGCACAGCACCTCCGTCCATGGAAGGTCACCGCGTGCGAGAAGCCGGTCCAGTCCTCCGGCGGCAGAAGGGCAGCCAGCTCCCGTTCGATCTCGTCGGGATCGTTGCTTTTCGCAAGACCGAGTCTCTGCGTCACGCGCCGGAAGTGCGTGTCGACGACAATCGACGCGGCGCCGAAGCAGGTGCCCCGCACCACGTTCGCGGTCTTTCTGCCCACCCCGGGAAGAGTGAGAAGATCGTCCATCGTGCTCGGGAAATTCCCGGAGAAACGCGACGCGAGCGCCTGCGAGGCGCCCTTGATGCTCTTCGCCTTGTTGTGAAAGAAGCCCGTGGACCTGATGAGCCCTTCCAGTTCTTCGATGTCAGCCGCCGCCATCGCCTGGGGTGTCGGGAAGCGCCGAAAGAGGGCGGGTGTCACCATGTTCACGCGCTCGTCCGTGCACTGCGCCGCGAGAATAGTCGCCACGAGAAGCTCGAATGGGCTCGTGTGGTCCAGCATGCAGCGTGCATCGGGGTAGGCGGCACCGAGCTTGCGGGCAATCTTTTTCGCGCGGATCTTCCGTGCGCGCGCCGTTTCCTCGGCGGCCGGGGGCTTCCCCGGCTTTCCTGTCTCAGGCTTTCCTGCGCGACGTGAACCAGGCATCGATCTCCTCCGTATCCCTGCAGTTCAAAACATCGGCCTTCGTGAGCCAGGCCTTTCGCGCCATCACGATCCCGAAGCGCATGTCGTCGAACCCGCCGATGTCGTGCGCGTCAGGATCGATGGCCACCGGAATCCGCACGCGTGCGGCCCGCTTGAGCACACCCCAGTCCGGGTCCAGTCGATGCGGGTTGCAGTTGTGCTCGAGCGCCGCTCCACGCTCGGCCAGGGCGGCCAGCACCGCTTGCTCGTCCCACTGATACCCTTCGCGGCTGAGGAGCAGCCGTCCACTGAGATGGCCGAGGATGGTCAGCTGCGGATTGCGCACCGCCGCGAGCAGCCGGGAGGTCGCCGTTTCCCTGTCCATCGAGAGCCGTGAATGAATCGACCCGATCACGAAGTCCAGCTTCGCCAGGACGCTGTCGGGATAGTCGAGACTGCCGTCGGAGAGGATGTCCGACTCCACGCCCGCAAAGATGCGGAACGGCGCGAGAGTCTTGTTCAGTCCGCGTATCTCTTCGACCTGGGCGATGAGGGCATCTGCCGAAAGGCCACCGGCATAGGCGGCGCTCCGTGAATGGTCGCTCAGGCACAGCCACGAGTAACCACGCCGGATGCATTCCCGTGCCATCTCCTCGATGGTGCGCGTCCCGTCCGACGCCGAGCTGTGCACGTGGATCATGCCGTGGAAGTCCTTTTCTTCCACGAGCCGGGGGAGCGATCCTTCTTCCGCGGCCTCGATCTCACCGTCTGCTTCCCGGATCTCCGGTGGGATCCACGGCAGGCCCACCTTTGCGTAGACCTCAGTCTCGCTTTTCACGGGCAGCGGCTCACCGTCCTCGCCGTAGACACCCCACTCGCTCATTTTCATTCCCATTCCCTTCGCACGGGTGCGAAGGAGGGTGTTGTGCTCCTTTGAGCCGGTGAAATGCTGCAGGGCAGCCGGGTACGATTCCTCCGGGACGATTCGAAAATCAACTTGCAGGCCCTGGCGTCGGATCGAGACCTTGGTGTCCCCCGCGCCGATCACCGCAGGCCCGTCAGTGCCCGTGTCCGCAAGCGCGATCAGGCGGTCTCGCGTCTCGGCAATCTCCGTGCCTTTCTTCGGAACGAGGAGGATGTCGATGTCCTTGAAGGTCGACTTCCCGCGGCGCAAGCTTCCCGCAATATCCACGTGGGTGAAGAGCTTCGACTCTCCTGCCTCCCGCGCGAGCTCCTCGCCAATCTCGAGCGCCTCCGAGTACAGCCTGCTTTCCTGTGTCGTCTTCTTGAACTCGATGGCCTTCAGGATATTTATCTGCGACTTCTCGCCGAAACCCTCGAGCCCCACGAGCCTATTCTCCCGGCATGCGTACTCCAGCTCCCCGATCGTGGCGATGCCGAGCTTCTCGTAGATCGTCTTGACCTTTTTCGGACCCACGCCCGACAGAGTGAGAAGCTCGGTGATCCCTTCAGGGAATCCCGCTTTCAGCTCTTTCAAGACGCGCGATTCGCCGGTCTTCACGATGTCCTGGACTATTTCCTCGATGCTCGCGCCTATGCCCTTGATCTCCCGCAGCCGCCCCTCGGAGCAGAGCGTGGCAACGCTTTCGGGGTGCTTTTCCACCGCGCGCGCCACGTTCTGAAAGGCCCGTGACTTGAACGGGTTTTCGCCTGCCAGCTCGCTGAAGACCGCAATCTCGTTCAACAATACCGCGATGGCGCGATTGTCCATGGCAGGTCGAATCTATTCCCCGGCGGCGCAAAAGTCGAGGGTTCCAGTGTACTTTCCTTTTACGGCCGGCGTGGGTATATCTGAAGAATGATCCACTCCGTGTATGTATTCCTGAAGGGCATCGGATACAATCACCCGATCCACCCCATGGTCACCCACATCACGGTCGGCCTCACGATCGGCACCCTCGTTTTCGGACTCGTCTCCCTGATCTTTCGCCGCGCGCGGCTGAAGCTCACCGCCTGGCACTGCGCCGTGCTCGCCTTCGTGAGCGTCGTGCCGACCGTGCTCTTCGGCTACATGGACTGGAGGGAGAAGTTCAATGGCGAGTGGATGACCACGATCATCATCAAGATGATCCTCGCGGGAGTGCTCTTCATCTGCCTCTTCGCGGGCCTGATGCTCGGCCGCGGGACAGAGGCGGAGAAGCAGGGAACAGCAACGGCGCCCTGGCGCGAACCGAGGGCGATCGCCGCTTTGGTCGTGTACGCCGTGTGCACAGGGATCGTGGTGGCGTTGGGGTACTTCGGAGGCAGCCTCGTCTACTAGAAGCTCCGGCGCCTGCCGCCATCGCCTGTCTCCTCGGCCACATGACCCCACTTGACACAGGCACTCTCACTGCATTTCAATTCAGGCGATAAATAATCATTCAAAGGGCTCATCATGGAGCACGAGCCCAGGATTGGCACG
>JBEKXR010000471.1:0-3563 GCA_049511935.1 Spirochaetia bacterium
CCCGCCGCGCTCCGATCGACGATGCGGTATTGCTCGGGAAGATCCCGCGGCTCGATGAGGTCCGTTTCGCAGAAGATCACGGCGCGCTCGATGATATTCTTCAGCTCCCGGACGTTGCCCGGCCAGCTATGCTCCTCCAGCGTCTCCGTCACCCTGTCCGAAATGCCCAGGACGTTTTTCCCGTAGACATGGTTGAATTCCCCTATGAAGTGAAGGGCGAGCGGGACGATGTCCTCCCGGCGCTCGCGCAGGGGGGGGAGCTTCAGGGTAATGACGGACAATCTATAGTAGAGATCCTCGCGGAAGGATCCTTGGGCGATCATGCCTTCGATGCTCTTGTTCGTGGCCGCGATGATGCGAAAATCCGCGCGGATCGGGACCGAGCCCCCGAGCCGGGTGAAATGTTTCTCCTGGAGCACGCGCAGCATCTTGGCCTGCGTCTGCAGGCTCATATCGCCTATCTCGTCGAAGAAGATGGTGCCGCCGTCGGCGAGCTCGATCTTGCCCTTTTGCTGGCTTTGCGCGTCGGTGAAGGCCCCCTTCTCGTGGCCGAACATCTCGCTCTCAAGCAGGTTGTCGGGGATGGCAGCGCAATTGACCTTGATATAGGCGTTGTGGTTGCGCTTGCTCGCGTGATGGAGGAGGTCCGCGATCAGCTCCTTCCCGGTGCCGCTTTCCCCGATGACGATCACGGATGCCTCGGTCGGAGCGGCCTTTTCCACCAAGCTCAAGACCTCCTCCATCTTCGCATTCCCGGTGACGATGGTGTCCGTGCTCGTCATCACGGGCCGCTTGATGCGGACCGAGCGCTCCAGGTGATGGATCTCCTGGAGCAGCTCGGAGAGCTGCACCGGCTTGGCGAAAAAGTTGAGCGCGCCGTACTTCATCGCGCGCACCGCGCTCTCCACGGAGGCGTATCCGGAGATCATGATGACCGGAAGCAGGGGGTGGGTTTTCCTGATTATTTTAAGGAGGTCGATGCCTCCGAGCACCGGCATGCGGACATCCATGAGGATGAGATCGACGCTCTCTTGTCCCAGGAGCGCGAGAACCTTCAGGGGATTATCCTCATGAAGAGTTTGATAACCCTTGGACTGAAGCACCTCGGCGAGAGAGAGGCAAACCTCACTTTCATCGTCCACGATGAGGATGGTGAAGCGCATTGCATGATTATACATCACAGCGCAATCAGTCAAAAGTCCGATACCCCCGAGGGGAAGACGGGCTGCGAGAAATGTGTAGGATGTGGGAAAGCCACGCTGAGTAAATTTTTACTCACCACATTCAATCCCTCGAGGGCCATGGAGGGTATTCGCTCCAATTGTTTTTATTAAAAAGAATTATGCGAAGGAGCATCATACATAACTTGGCATACTGCTTGCTTGCTATTAAGCGCATCTCAATCCAAGGAGGTTTTCCATATGAGGAAACTGTGTCTTGTATTGCTCACGGTTCTCCTGCTCGGCGGCATGGTCTTTGCCGGCGGAACAGGCGAAACAAAGGCCGCGAAAAGCGGGGTGATCAAGATCGGCCTCTCCTTCTCCGACTTCGCCACCGAGCGATGGCCAGTCGAACAGGCCCTCATGACCAAGCTTGCCGCCGCGAAGGGCGCTCAGGTCATCTCGCAGGTTGCCAACCATGACGCGAAGCTGCAGAACGACCAGATCGAGAACATGGCGCTGCAGGGCGTCAACGTCATCATCATCATCGCCGAAGATGGGGCGGCGGCCGCGACTGCGGTCGACGAGGCGGCAAAGGCGGGGGTGAAGACTATTGCCTACGACCGGCTCATCAAGTCGACGAATATTTCGGCCTACATCTCGTTCGACAACACTGAGGTTGGACGCGCGGAGGCCCGCGGGGTTGTGCAGGTCGTGAACAAGGGAAAGTTCATGCTCCTCGGTGGAAGCCCGACCGACAACAACGCAGTCCTCGTCCGCAACGGACAGATGGAGGTCCTGAAGCCGCTCATCGACAGTGGCGCGATAAAGATCGTTGCTGATCAGTGGGTCGAGAACTGGGACCCCGCGAATGCAACCAAGATCATGGAGAATGTCCTTACAGCGCAGCACAACAACATCGATGCAGTCGTCGCCTCGAACGACGGGACCGCGCTCGGCGCTCTCCAGGCAATGAAAGCGCAAGGGCTTGCCGGAAAAGTTCCCATCTCCGGTCAGGACGCAACTGCCGCCGGCTGTAACTCCATCGTGAAGGGCGAGCAGACCGTCACCGTCTACAAGGACGTGCGCAAGCTCTCGCCGCTCGCCATCGACATGGCCATCTCGCTCGCGAAGGGACAGCCAATTGAAGGCCTCAAGATGTTCGACCTTTCCGCGATCACGCTGGACAAAAACCAGAAGGGCCGGGTGCCGTGCCTGTTCCTCCCGGTCGTCCAGGTCGACAAATCCAATGTCTACGATCAGATCGTCAAGAGCGGTTTCCAGAGCTACGACGATGTATATCGGGACATTCCGGACAATCAGAAACCGCCGAGACCATAATTCACCGCATTGAGGAGCGCGGCTGGTGCCGCGCTCGTTTTTCATCCTAGCCTGTACGGAGAGGCGAGGGCACGCGCCCTCGCCTCCCTTTATCGAGGGGCATGGCCAGCATGAGCGAAACAAACGACATCATCCTTGACATCCAGCACGTGACCAAGGAATTCCCCGGCGTGGTCGCGCTCACCGATGTTACTATCCCGGTGAAGAGGGGCACAATCCACGGGATCTGCGGTGAAAACGGCGCTGGCAAGTCCACTCTCATGAAGATCCTCGCCGGCTATTATCCCTTCGAATCCTTTCAGGGACGCATCTTGTATAACGGGGAGGAGCTGCGCTTCGAGCGGGATTCGATCCAGCAGGCCATCGAGAAAGGGATCGCCATCGTGTACCAGGAGCTCGCCCTGATACCGCTCATGACAGTGGGTGAGAACATCTTCCTCGGCCGTGAGCCGAGCACGCGCGGCGTCATCAATTGGAACAAGCTCTACCATAAGACGCAAAGGGTGCTAGACGAATACCATCTCAACATCTCCCCTACCGCCGTCGTGACAAACCTCGGGGTTGGTCAGCAGCAGATCGTGGAAATCGCCAAAGCCCTTTCCGAGAGCGCGAAAGTGCTGATCCTCGACGAGCCGACCTCCGCTCTCACGGAAGCCGAGGTGGAGATTCTTATGGGCATCCTTGCCCATCTCAGGGAACGGGGAGTGACCTGCATTTACATCTCGCACAAGGTCGAGGAGTTCTTCCGCATCACCGACTCCATCACGGTCCTGCGCGACGGCGGGGTCGTGGGAACCCTTCCCACCAGGGAAGCGAGCTACGAGCGGATCATCGCGATGATGGTTGGACGCGAAATGCGGGAGCGGTTCCCCATCGGCAACCGCAAGCCCGGGGAGGTCATCCTCGAAGTTCGCAACCTGTCCGTCGATAGCCCTTACCAGGCGGGCAAGAGGGCGGTAAAAAACGTTTCCTTCTCCGTCCGCAGGGGGGAAATCCTCGGCATAGCGGGTCTCATGGGCTCGGGCCGCAGCGAGCTGGTGACGACGATCTTCGGCGAGTACG
>JBEKXR010000472.1:0-3554 GCA_049511935.1 Spirochaetia bacterium
GTGATGCCCAACCCGGGCTGCGCCACCTGCGTCTTCTGCTCTACGCACCCATCCCGTGGGCTATCGATGCCATCTCGGCCCTGCAACCTCCCCGGCTGCCACGCACCGATGGGGAATCTCTAGCATCTCTCTGCGAAGATTGACTCCGCTCACGAAATACCGCTATACTGGTTGAAGTTCGTCATTGCCTTGGGAGGGGAACGATGGCCGAACAGCTCATTGTCAAGAATCTGCCCTTTATCAAGGTGCTTCCTGCCTGGGCACAGGAACTGTCCTACAAGTACTGCTCGAAAACCGCCAACCTCTACCTTCTGTCGGGGAACATCCGCGATTTCCTTCCGCACAAGATGAAGGAGGGAGAGTTCAACTTCGCCAAGATCCAGGACTACGTGTCCGAGGTCCTGTTCGGGAACCGTGACATCATCGTTTTCTACGATCGCTCCTCCGGTGTGAGCTTCTGCAAGCCCGAGATGAAACGGGACTACCTGGCGAAAATGAAACAACTCTCACCGAAGGCGACCCCGGGGAACCTCCTGTCACGCAACCCCGTGCGAGCCCTCACGCAGCTGGAGCGGTACTTCTACGCCAACATCACTCACAGCAAGCGGATTGTCCTCATCATCGACTACTCGGAGACCGTGGTGCCCAACACCGACATCTCCCGTTACACCGACGAGGACCGCTACTGCCTGGTCACGCTCAACAGGTGGGCCAACGATCCCATCTTCACCCAGGGAGACGTGTCGATCATCCTGCTCACCGAGAATCTCGCGGATCTGAACCCCACCATCGTGAGATCCCCCAGCGCGATCAAGGTGAACATTCCCATTCCTGACGAAAAGGTGCGGGAGAGCTTCCTCCACTACCTGGACCGAAGCGGCAAGCTCCTCCTCGAGGGATCCCTCACCATCCCCGAGTTCGCGGGGATCACCAGCGGGTTGAACCTGGTGAACCTCAACCAGCTCTCCGCGGAGAGCTACCAGGAGGACCGGGAGATCAGCCTCGATTACCTGAAGCAGAAGAAGAAGCAGATCATCGAGGCGGAAGCCGTCGGCCTGCTGGAGTTCATCGAGAGCGAGCACGACCTCTCCGCCATCTCGGGCCACGACTTCGTGAAGAAGCGCTTCCGCAGCGCGGCAAAGGCCATCAGGGAAAGCCGTTTCGACGTTCTGCCGATGGGCTACCTGATCGCCGGCCCGGTCGGGACGGGAAAGAGCTTCATGGTGACCGCTTTCACGGGAGAGATCGGCATCCCCATCGTGAAGTTCCGCAATTTCCGCTCGAAGTGGCAGGGTGTCACGGAGAGCAACCTTGAGAAGATCCTCAACATCCTCAAGGCCATGGCGCCCGTCGGCGTGATGATCGACGAGGCGGACGCGTTCCTGGGCGACAGGAACCAGGATGGGGACTCGGGCACGAGCAACAGGATCTTCGCTCAGATCGCCTCCTTTATGGGCAACACGGAATACAGGGGCAAGATCATCTGGTTCCTCATCACCTGCCGGCCCGACCTCCTGCCCATCGACCTCAAGCGGCAGGGCAGGGCCGAGGAGCACCTCGCGCTTTTCTACCCCGAGACCATCGAAGAGAAGGAGGACCTGTTCTCCACGCTCGTGAAGAAGCTCGAGCTGCGAATGCAGAAGACGAACGTGGCCGAGCTCTTCCGGCGCTACAAGTACGAGTTCTCGGGGGCCGATCTCGAATCCGTGCTCATCCGGGCGAAGTTTCTCTCTGCCATGAACAATCACGTCTTCGTGACCAAGGGCGACCTGGAGGAGACCATCCTGGACTTCATGCCCCCCGCCTATCCCCACGAGATAGAGCTGCAGAACCTCGTGGCGGTGCTCGAATGCACGAGCAGGGAGATGGTGCCGCGCCGCTTCCGTGAGATGAGCCGCGACAAGCTGGTGACCGAAATCAAGCAGCTGAAGGTCCTCCTGCACGAGAGGGAATGAGGGCGCCCCGCCGTGCGCGGATTTCGGGCGCCGCGCCGTGCGCGGATTTCGGGCGCCGCGCCGTGCGCGGATTTCGGGCGCCGCGCCGTGCGCGGATCTCGGGCACGTGCTCCCGTTGACCTTCCGGCTGACTCGGGTACAATACGGAGCGCTTTACCCCATCGCCAGCCGATACTAGCGGTGAAAGGTGGACCTGGAAGTGGCGTCACGAAGAGTGAAGATCGAGCGAAAGACGCGTGAGACAGAGATCTCCCTCACGCTTGACCCGGACACGGCCGCGGAGCCGGCGATCCGCACCGGAATTCCCTTCTTCGACCATATGCTCACCAGCATGTCCTTCCATGGCAGGTTTTCCCTCTCCGTGGAGGGCCGGGGAGACATCGACGTTGATCCTCATCACCTCGTGGAAGACGTGGGCCTCGTCCTGGGGCAGGCATTTTCCGCAGTGATGGAGAAAGCGGGCCCGGTCGCGAGATTCGGTCACGCCGTCGTTCCCATGGATGAGGCGCTTTCGGAGGTGACCATCGACGTGTGCGGGAGGCCGACGCTTTCACTGCATGCCTCCTATCCCCAGCCCTCCGCGGGGTCCTTCGATCTGTCACTCCTCCGCGAGTTCTTCGCAGGCCTTTCGTCGCAGGCACGGATCAGTCTCCACGTCGACCTTCGGCGCGGGGAGAACAGCCACCACATGGCGGAGTCCGCATTCAAGGCACTCGGCAAGGCGTTGAAGCAGGCCTACTCACCGGACGGCCAGGAAATGTCCTCGAAGGGCCGCATCGGATAGCCCTTTTGCGAGGTCGAACTGGTATGGAGGCGCAAAGGTATTTACTCTGGCGATTGATTCAAGTATCTTGATTTGGAAGGTCGGGATGAGCGCACAGGACATCCTGAAAAAGTTGCCTTCCGGCGGATTTCTGAAAATATCAGCGGAACGCACTGCGCCACTCACTCGCGAGAAGAGGGCTGCGCTCATCCGGAAGGGCAACGAGTTGTACAACAAGGGGGAGCTGGCTCTCGCGCAGCGGATCTTCGTGACCACGAAGTACTCCGACGGCCTCATACGGATAGGGGACAAGTATCTCAAGGGTGGAAAGCCCCTCGAAGCGCTGAGACTCTATTGGCTCGCGCCTGCTCCGGACAGGACTGCCGCAGTCGTGGAGCAGATTGCGCAAGTGATGAAACATTGGCTGGCAGAAGGGAAAACGGATTTGCATGAGCAGTGAAGAGAAAGTGCCGGAACACGTTCCGGTTTCCGTATCGGAGCTCTCCAAGAGAGGATACCAGCTCCTCAAGGAAGACCACATTGCCGAGGCGGAGGAGAACTTCCGCCGCATCATCGAAATCGAGCCGCAGAACAATTACGCGCTGGTGGGCATGGGGGACGCGGCGCGCAAGCGCAAGTCCTACCACGAGGCCATCCGCTACTACGAGGAGTGCCTCGGCTACCACGTGGGCAACAAGTACGCGCTGGTAGGGCTGGCGGACAGCTACAGGTCCCTGAAGCAGTTCCATCGCGCCATCGAGATCTGGGAGAAGTACCTCGCCCAGGGCGACAGCGACGTGACGGTCCTCACCCGGATCGCCGACGCGTATCGGAAG
>JBEKXR010000473.1:0-3548 GCA_049511935.1 Spirochaetia bacterium
TCCACGGCTTCATCAAGAGCATTCCACTAGAGCTCGAGGAAGCTGCGACCATCGACGGCTGCAGGCCCTCTCAGACCTTCTACCAGATCATCTTCCCCGTCCTGAGGCCCATCCACGCCACGGTCCTCGTGCTGAACGGCATCTGGATCTGGAACGATTACCTCCTTCCCCTCCTCATCCTCGGGAAGGGAAACAGGGTAATGACCATCCCCCTCGCCGTCTCCAACTTCGCGGGGGCCTACGTCAAGCAATGGGACCTCATCCTCACCGCCATCCTCATGGCGATGATTCCCATCGTCATCTTCTTCCTGGCCGCCCAGAAGTTCATCATCAAGGGCATGGTTGCAGGCTCCATCAAGTAACGAGTAGCCGAGGGCCTCGATGGAAGAGGAAGCCGGCCGCGCCAGCGGCATTCTCCCCGGCCGCGCCAGCGGCATTTTATTGCACCCCACGAGCCTCCCCGGCCCGCACGGCATCGGTGAGCTGGGCGCGGCAGCGGATCGCTTCCTGGACTACCTCGTTGCCGCGGGCCAGTCACTCTGGCAGGTGCTCCCCCTGGGACCGACCGGGTACGGGGACTCGCCCTACTCCTGCTTCTCATCGTTCGCCGGCAACCCCCTCCTGGTCAGCCTGGACACCCTCGCCGAATGGGGTGCGCTGGAGTCCACGGAGCTGGAAGGTGCGCCAGATTTTCCCCGGGACAGGGTCCTGTTCGGCCCCCTGATCGAGTGGAAAATGCCGCTCCTCCGCCGGGCAGCCGCGCGGTTCCTCGACTCCGGGACGCGGGAGCGGCGCGATGCCTTCGAGGTATTCAGGTCCCGGGAGTCATGGTGGCTGGAGGACTACGCGCTTTTCGCGGCCTTGAAGGTCACGCGCGCCGGCGCCTGGAATGACAACTGGGACGGGGACATTGCGCTGAGAAAACCAGCATCGATGAAACGCGTAAAGGCGGAGCTGGCGAGGGGGATCGCGGAAGAAGAGGTCATCCAGTACTTCTTCTTCTCCCAGTGGGATTCTCTGCACGAGGCAGCCGCCGGCAAAGGCATACGCATCATCGGCGACCTGCCGATCTTCGCGGCACCCGACAGCGCCGATGTCTGGGCCCACCGTGAGCTCTTCCTCCTCGACCCCGAGGGCAGGCCGACGGTGGTTTCCGGAGTGCCCCCGGACTATTTCGCGGCCACGGGCCAGCTGTGGGGCAATCCCCTGTACGACTGGGACGAACTGGCTCGGCAGGGTTTCCGCTTCTGGATCCAGCGGATACGCTCCGCCTGCCGGATGTACGACCAGGTCCGCATCGATCATTTCCGGGGATTCGAGGCATGCTGGTCCGTGCCGGCGGGCGAGCGCACGGCGGAGCGGGGCCGGTGGGTGAAGGTGCCGGGAGTGCGCCTCTTCGAGGCCATGGAGAAGGAGCTGGGGGCGCTGCCGATCATCGCCGAGGACCTCGGTGTCATCACCCCCGAGGTCGACGAGCTGCGCAGGAGATTCGGTTTTCCCGGCATGAGGATTCTCCAATTCGCCTTTGACAGGGGAGAAGCGGGCCGTCTCAGCGCGGACAATCGGTTCCTGCCTCACAACCATTCGAGGAACTCCGTCGTCTATACCGGAACCCATGACAACGACACGACCCGGGGATGGTGGAATGCAAGGACGAGGGAAGAACGCGACTACCTTGAAAGTTACTGTACGGCGACGGACCCCGAGATCGAATGGCGCCTCATCCGAATGGCGATGGCATCGGTCTGCAGGTCCGCGATCGTCCCCCTGCAAGACGTGCTCGGCCGGGGACCGGAGACACGGATGAACACGCCGGGCACATCCAGCGGGCAGAACTGGTCCTGGCGCGCCGACGACACGTGTTTCCCCGGGGAAGCTGCCCGGCGCCTTCGATCCCTCTCCGAGATCTACGGCCGGACCCTCCCATCGGGTTGATCGCCGCCGAGCCCTTCAGAGCCGGCGTGCGACGATGTCGGCCGCGTTGCGGCGGATGAACTCCACCGCCTCGCTTTCCGTGTCGAAGTGTTCGGAGCGCGAGACGTACGAGAATGCGGGAAAGGATTCGAGGGCCCGGGCAGGACGCCACTGGGCGAACCATCCCCTCCGATCGCGATGCGGGACCGCACGGTACTCGATCCCGTGGACCCGATCGATCATGATTCCCAGGGTTGCTTCCATACCCTGAAGATCGGCAGAACCTCGATGCGGGCTGACTCGGGGAGCGGGACTCCCGCAGGTTGCCGGTCGCCGCCCTGCCCCATAGAATCACCGCATGCCCGTGACGGGATCCGTCGAATCGAGGTTCATGCGGATCGAAGCCGCCTTCCGGAAGGACGGTTTCGAGGTTGTGCGCATCCCCGACCCACGGTCGCCCGGGCACACCGTCGGCTGCATGCTGAAGGATGACCGGCTGGGGCTGCTCGCCCGCCACATGCGTGCCCGCAACACCATGACGGGCGCCCCGAAACGAGCCTTTTACGTGGAGGGAGACGGCTGGCACATGGGCTGGCTCATGGGTGCGATGGCGGAGCCCGACGTGGCGCGCATGGCGGGGGAGTTCGTAGAGAACGTCGCCTTTGCCTTTTTCAGCTCCGGCCCCGCATCGAAGGAGGACACGCTCCCCCGGATCAAGGACCTGATCGTCCGCATCATTTCCAGCGCGTCGGATCGCATGCTCCCCGACATCCCGTCTGAGCTGCTGGAGGAAATCAACGGTATCGTCGAGGGCTGCCGTGCGGCCAACCCGGCCACCAGCGTTCGGCGCGACCGGCTCCTCGCACTCAACCTTGGAATCGACTGCCTGCTCGCCCACATTTACACCGGGACCATATTCGCAGAGCGCGGCGTGCACCCCAGCCTCCTGAGGACCCCCATCGGCTGCAACGCATTTTCAATCTCCGGCGATGCCGCCGGCGGCCGGCATTTTTTCGGCAGGGACTTCATGTTTCCAACGGCCGAGGTCTTCCAGGACACCGCGTGCCTGGTGATCAATGTACCAGACGCATTCCCGGGAGAGCCCGGCCGCGCGTTCGTCAGCCAGGGAGCACCCGGCCTGGTCGGCACGATGGCCGCCATGAACACCGCGGGGCTGGCAGCTGGCGTGGACATGCTGCCCAGCCGGCTGTGCGATCCGGGCCGGCCCGGGCTCAATTCACTGCTCCTCATCAGGCACTGCATCCAGCACTGCGGTTCGGTGAAGGAGGCCGTGGACAGGATCCGGGAAGCGCCGCGCGGCGTGTCGTGGCTGTACCCCGTGGCCGACGCGGAGGGCCAGGCGTGTGTCGTGGAAGCGGGACGAAGGCTCGGTTCGAACGAGCAATTTCCCTACTTTGATCACGTTCCCTCATACTATCGAGGCCGGCTCCCCGGGTTGCCCTACATCAGCCGGATGCGCGCGCGGTACGGGACCCCGGAGCCTTCGAATGGGCTTGTCGTGCGCAGCCGCGACTATCGGTATCCCGAGGAGTATCTGCGTGACTGGAATGAAGGGCTGTGGAAGGCATTCGAGCGCAACTGGCTGACGATCCTGCAGGACCTCCTGGGCCATA
>JBEKXR010000474.1:0-3535 GCA_049511935.1 Spirochaetia bacterium
CACTCCGTGTATTTCAGCATCACCGCGGAAGAATGGCCCGCGGTGAAGGTCCACCTGGAGGGAATGCTCTCGCGCCCGGCCTAGTGCGCCTCCTTGTCCATCTCGATGATGCCGAACGCATTCCCGTCAGGATCCGTGCAGTAGGCAATCCAGCCCATGGTGGGGATCGCGATCTTCGGCCGCACCACCTTGCCGCCCGCCGCCAGGATCTTCTTCAGCGCCTTGTCGACGGACGCTACTCCGAGAGTGTTCACCGTTGTCTTCAGGTCCTTCTTCGGCATGATCGCACCGTTGATCCCCGGCTCGGGATCCTTTCCGGTGCTGACCATCCAGTATTGCTCCTTGCCCCACTGCTTGATTTTCCATCCGAAGGCCTTCTTGTAGAACTCATTTGCCCGCGCGGGATTCGAGCTGGGTATCTCAAAGTGAATGATTCGCGGCATGCGGCTCCTCCTTGCCGGCTCCGGGCCGGTGAGCCATAAGGTAGAAGAGGGATGACCCGGAGGCAATCGATTTCGCCTCAGTGGAAGATTCTCCTTGCTCGGGAGGGGGCGCCGTCATTATGTTCGTAGAAAGATCCAAATCCAACCTTGAGCGGGAGGTGATCGATGGAAGCCGTCGGTTCTCAGGTCTTGCCAGCCGTGCACCACATCAGGTTTCTCATCTTCGACTGGTCCTTACCCAACGTGATCATGGGGGTGATCATCATCGCCATCTTCTTCCTCGGGGCATGGGCCCGGCTGCCGAAATGGATCGAGCGCGGCCGAGAGCGTCAGAAGGGGGGGAAGAAATGAGCATGACAGAGAAAGCGCAGGGGTTCGTCAAGGACACTCTCACCCTTGACGACGCCCTGCCCACGAAACTGCCGATCTACGTCAACTCCGTGGCGTACCTGTTCGGCGTCTTCACCCTGTGCTCGCTCGTGATGGTCATCCTCACGGGCCTGATCCTGGCGATCTTCGGTCCGAACTGGAATCACGTCAATGCCACTGGAAAATTCTTCCATTCCCTTCACTTCTGGGCAGCTCAACTCTTCTTCGCCTTCATCGTCCTCCACCTGTCCACGAAGTATTTCCTCGGTGCGTTCCGAGATGGGAGGTGGAAGACCTGGATGATCGGCGTCCTCACCCTGGGGGCCGCGATCTTCAGCGGCTTCACGGGCTACCTGTCCGCCGCGAACTGGTCCGCGCAGTGGCACTCGGTGCAAGCCAAGGACGCAATGAACGCCATGGGAGTCGGGGGATTCTTCTTCACGACCAACTACAGCCAGGTGTTGACGCTGCACGTGGCCTTGTTTCCTGCCGTCGTGGTCGTCCTGGTGGTGATCCACATCCTCTTTATCAGGCACGAGAGCCCCGTGAAGCCGTACCCCGCGAAGGGGGAGGCGCAGATATGAGCAGGAGATCAGACGAATACATGCGCGGCGTTCCGATGAAGCCGTACGACCTCATCCGTGAGGGGCTCATCGCCCTGGGGATCGTGGCGGCGCTCGTCATCGTGCTCGCCATCATCTTCTCGTCCCCGAATGCCCCCACGGTGCGCGGTGAGGACGTGGCGAAAAATCATCCTCTCGATTACCTGAAGACTGCAACAGACTTTCTCTCGGGTGAGAGCGGATTGGAGAGCTACGGTCCGCCGTACACCAAGGACAATGAGAATATCCAGCGGATCCTCGGCCCCGGCCCTGCGACGGTTCTCGGCGTGACCATGCCCCTCGACGCCCAGAAGGACCTCGTCATCGCCCCGCTGGATAAGGTCGCGGTGCTCAACAAGGACGTCGCCGCGGCGCTCAAGGTATGGAAGTCCGCTTCGGAAGACCAGCAGAAGGCGTGGACCAAGGCGTACAGCGACGCACTGGACAAGGCGGAGGAGGCGAACGGCGAGGTGAAGGTCGCGGCCGGTGAATATGGGCCCGTTCCGATCATGATGATGGGGATGCTCGACCTCGGACGAGCCGGGCTGCTGGAGGGTGCGCTCACGAGCAATGAGAGGCTCCCCTACACGCTGGACAACACGAAGGCCATGCTTTTCTTCCAGGAGGACGTCGACTCGAGTGTCGCCAACGGATACGACATGACAGGGTTGCAGTGGGGGATCACCCACGAGGTGGGCAACCTGCCGGGACCCTGGTGGCTCTGGCCCTACGCCATATGGTACCAGATTCCCCCGCTCACCACCGCGCCGAACGCGGACGTGATCGTCGGATCCCTCATGGTGCTATTCTTCCTCCTTTTGTTCTTTGTCCCGTTTATTCCCGTGCTGAAGCATCTGCCAAAATGGATCGGGTTCTACAGAATCATCTGGCGGGATTGGTACGAGAAGCAGGAGGGCGCGGCGCCCGCCGCGAAGAAACCCGGGAAGTAGCCGGAAAAAAAACACCTCCGCCCGCAAGGGCGGAGGTGCATCAATTCGCCTCTGAAATGAACTTCTAGCGGATCCCCTGATCGATCAGGGGCTTGATTATTCCGACATTCTGCGGTGTCACGGTGCCGACGCCGGTGTCGATGTGCAGACCAGGGATCAGGTAGCGCTTGGTCAAGACGATCTGCAGGACCGGAAGGTAGCCCTGGAGATAGAGCACCTGATCAAAGCTGGCGCTGATCCAGCCGCCCTGGATGGCGCTGACCGTCGCAGGTGAGAGGTCAATGCCGCCGCATATGATGTCGCCGGGCTTCTTCCCCGCCGCCTGGAGCACCTTCGGCAGAATCGCGGTGACGCTGCCGTGCTGGGTGCCGATGGCCTTGAGATTAGGGTGGGCCTGGAGGTACGCCGTAAGGATAGGGATGGCCAGGGACGTGTCGCTGTCCACTGCAGCGGAAACATCCAGCTTGTCGACCTTGAGCCCTGCCTTGGCCAGTGCGTCGTACACGCCCTGGCTGCTTCGGCTCCTGCCTTCCTGGTGCCAGATGTCATAGACCAATGCCTGGTCACCGGCCTTCAGGCCTGCTTTCACCATCGCCTGCCCTGTAAGGAAGCCGCCCTGATAAAGGTCAGCTCCGGCATACCCGAAGCCCTTGGTCTGGTACTTTGCCTCTATGGACGGCAGGGGATTGTTGCCGCTGGTGACGATGATGCCCTGGGCCTCCGCCTGATCGACGAGCGCCGCGAAGGCAGGCTCGCCGGGATGCCCCATGATTTCGATGCCGTCAGGGTTGGCCGCCATGGCCTGCTTGAACTGATCGATCATCGTCTGCTGATCCCACTTCGAGTACTGCTCGATCAGCTTGACATTGTTCGCAGCAGCGGCTGCCCGTGCTCCGTTGGTCCGTGCAAGCGTTGCGCCATCCCCCTGGGTGCCGCCACACTGCATGTAGATGACGATCTGCTTGTCCGCGGCCCACGACTGGGTGGCGAACAAAGCCCCGAAGAGAACCAATGCGAGAATAACCCATTTCAACTTGCGCACGAAATCCTCCCTTTGTGTAAGGAATAAGGCCTTGCGCTTTGAAGACGCCCGGCCGCTCAGGTGAAAACCCGGAGTGCCATTCCCCCTTTCGTGTCTGGACTGAAAGCCCGCGCACCAACGGCGCGCACG
>JBEKXR010000475.1:0-3535 GCA_049511935.1 Spirochaetia bacterium
GCGACCCGGCAACAGGCGAAACGATGCTTGTTGTCATGATCAACACACGGCAGGAGTTCATCGTCGGCGAGGTTGCAGGGGCCGCCTTCACTGAAATAATCCCCTGGAGCAGCTGTGGTTCGCTCAGGACCGGCTACAATCAGTCGAACGTCCTGCGGGTGACCTATGCCGCCGGCGAGTACTGCCTTTTCCTGAACGGGTCGGAGGCCGCGAGATTTCGGGACGACGAGGAGCCCCGGCACGACCAGGGAGGGAGGAGCGGATACATGGTCGTGATCTCGCCGCTGGACAACTTTCCGTCAAGCTATGTGCACGTGATATTTCAGGAACAGTAAAAAAGTGGGAGGTCTTCGATGTTCCGCGGGACGCGCCTCATTGCACTGATCGTCTGCGAGCTGTCCGTCGCAGCCCAGCTCCCCACCGTGAGCTACGGGAGACCGGCGACTGCGCCCCTGTCCATGACGCCGGTGACAGTCGGTGTTCTGGTGCGGCCCGATGCGGGCGCCAAGCTCGCCCTGGACGGCGTCGTGCTGGAAATCCCCCCGGGTGCTGTCGCTCATCCCGTCAGGATCAAGATCACCCGCATCCCGCTCACCGAACCTCTCGGTGATTCGATGTCGAATGTCACCTCGGGAGGGATGGCATACCGGTTCGAGCCCCATGGAGCGATCTTCTCGAGAGCCGTACGCATCACGATCCCATTCGAGCCGGGTTTCAGGGAATCGGAGACGGATCTTTCCAACCTGTTCACCTATTTCTTCGACCAGGATGCGGGTCGGTGGGAGAGGCTGCAGCGCCAGTCACTCGACAGGAACCAGGCAGCCGTCTCGAGCATCTCCCATCACTTCACCGACATGGTCAATGCCACGCTCACGCTTCCGCAAGGCGCCTCTCCGATCCAGTTCGACGTGAACTCCATCAAGAATCTGCAGGCAGCCAACCCGTGCGCGGGCGTTCCCCTCCCGGAGGGTCTGCAGACAGGACCGTTCGGGTCGGCCGCTTTCGGCATCGCCCTTCGGGTGCCCCCCGGCCGCGGGAATGCGACCCCTCCGCTCTCTCTTCGATACGACAGCAATCTTGCCAACGGCTGGCTGGGCAAGGGGTTCAACGTCGAGGTGCCTGCCATCTCGATCGACACGCGTTTCGGCCTGCCGCGCTACAACGGGCAGGATACGTACATCCTGAACGGGGAAGAGCTGGTGCCGTGGGGCACCGACGGGCCTGCGCAACGATTCCGGTCTCGAACCGAAAAAAGCTTCCAGCGCGTGAGGTGGTTCAGATCCGGCGGTGAGGACTACTGGGAGGTCACCGACAAGAACGGCGACGTGCGAGAATACGGCAAGGGCGAGGCGTGGGTGGGTCCCTCTCGAGCGGACAGGAGCCGGACCTTCACCTGGTACCTGTCCAGGTTCCGAGACACGTTCGGCAACACGGTGGACTACGCGTACTCCTATGACGAGCCCAACTCGTGCACGTGGCTTTCCGAGATCCGCTACTCAGGTTTTGAAGGGACGACCTTCGAGTCGGGGCAGTACCTCGTCCGCTTCATCCTGGAAGACAGGGATGACCGCCGCATTGATTGTCGGGGCAGATTCGTATCGAGGCTGGCCCGCAGGCTCTCCAGGATCGAGGTGTGCTTCCAGGAGAAGGTGGTCCGATCGTACGTGCTTGCGTACACCCAAAACGAGTTCGGGCAGTCGCTGCTGTCATCGTTCACCGAGAAGGACGCGGGGGGCGCCGTCTTCTACGCGTACACTTTCACCTACCACTCGCTCCCCGAGCGCCGGGACGGACAGGGTGCGCTGATCGGCTACGACGCATTCGGGGAGGCGGAACAGAAGTGGGAGACACCGTCGAACCCGGAGTTCAGGGGCCTTCAGACGAGCGTCAACACGTCCGCGGGCGGGAGCCTCTACGTGGGGGTTGAGATCTCCGTCCAGTTCTTGTGGTGGAAGCACGTGATCGCGAGCTTCGGGGTTCGCGGCGGCCTGGACTTCTCAACGGGATTCACGAAAGAGGGATGCTTCGATCTGAATGGCGACGGTCTGCCCGATGCCGTCGGGATGGAAGGCTCAGGCCTCGTCGCCTGCCTGAACAACGGTCAAGGATTCGACGTGGTGCCCGCATTCAGGCTCCCCGGGATGGTGGGCAGGATGGACGAGGAAAGCGGAGGCTCCCGCAGCGTGGGGCTGTCCGCGTCGTTCGGCCCGGTGAGCGGCGGGATCACGAAGCAGGCTTCCACTTCGGAAGCCGAGAGAAGTTTCGCAGATGTGAATGGGGATGGCTTTCTCGACGTGGTGGAAAAGGGCTCATCGAACTATCTCTTGAATACCGGCACGGCCCTGGTGTCTACGCCCTGGCGGTTCGGATCCCCCTCCGACCCCGGTCCGGTGTCCGCCGACCCGAATGAAGATGAGTACCAGCGCACGTACTTCCTCCAGGAACCCCTGCGCAGGTGGAAGGCCTACCGCGGCGGTGAGATCGACGTCGCGCAACTCGCCAGCCTCGTCACCCCCTCCGCGATTCAGGACGAGGGGGTGGCCCTTTTCACGCACTCGAGGGATGGGACGACCGCTCTTCGGCTCGGGAATGCGAATGCGTCCGGTTCCGCGAGCTCCCATTCCAGCATCAACGCGAACGACAAATTGTACTTCCGGTTGTCCACGGGAAACAATGAACTCGGAAAGGACACTGATTGGAACGTCAAGATCTCTTACACGGGGATCAAGCTTTTCGAGGACATGGCGCTGAGCGGACTCTTTCTTCCGCCGGAGACTTCGCAGGGCGGTCTCCCCTTCAGTGACAACCGCCTTGCCCCGATCTACACGGGCCCGGGGCCGGGCGGGGTGTATTCCCTGAGGCCGGGTTGGACTGGTCTGGAAGCGGACATCCTGCGTGCTGCGTACGATTCTCTCATCGAGCACGGACTCTTTGCTCCCCGGCAGCTCGACCAGACCCACTTTCAAACACTGTATGCCGCGCTGAGCTCAGCGAGGGACCTGGGGTTGTTCAACCCTTACTTGAACGACACAACCAGCGTATCCCATCAGGACCTGTTCGCGTCCAGTTACATGTTTGTTCCCGAAACACGGATGTTCTATCGCGTGAAATCGGATGCAGACCAGTACATTGTGGAACGCCTTTCCCGGACCTTCTCCGCGAATGATCTGCGCGCGATGGCCTCCTACCGCTGGCTCGATGGATCACTCGTGATTCCTCGAGCGGAAGGGAGTGTCCCGTCGCATACATCACGGCCGACAGCGAATGTGATATCACCAGAGGTCCTTGCCGTTTCAGTCAACGTGCCCCTGGGCTCTTTCGTCCATGAGAAAGGCTTTCTCGTGGATCGGGTATGGGCCAGCGATGAGAGCGCTGATGCAGGCGTCGATGCGGGCGGTGCCCCTCTGGAATCGTTCTGGCTGAGGCACGATCAGCAGGGCCAATGGCGGCTGTACAGGGAGGATCAATCGGGAGAGGCCGAACAGCCATCACCGGGACTCTCAGTCATGGATCAGGGGCCTGCCATGGTCGCGTT
>JBEKXR010000476.1:0-3524 GCA_049511935.1 Spirochaetia bacterium
GAGCGCGGCCGTATCGACCACGGGCCACGGGGTAGGGACAAGTACGCCGCCCTCCATCCGCAACCAGGTCTTGCAGTGCCAGCAGGAGTACAGATCGCCCTCGGAGTGCTCGTACAGACGGGTCTTCTCGCAGATCGGGCAGGACGGCCCCTCCAGCTCGCCCGCTCTGGTCGCCGGACGGGACTGGACGGCAGGCCTCGAGGAGCTGGTGAGGAGCGGAGCAGGTGAAGGCTCTCCTTTCGCTTCCAGATACGGGTGAGCATACGTCCGATAGTGGCGCGGGAAGGGGGTTTTATTTCCTGCGTTCGAATGTTTCGCTTTGCAGACTGCGGCGGACTCGAAAGTCGTCCCCGATAACCCATGATTCGCCCTCTTTCCGAACTGGGATGCTCAATATCATGACGTCACTCCCTAAGGAATACTGAAGCATAACGATCACCGCTTCATCTTCTCTCTTGCTGCCAGTGATTTTGTACGCGCCAATTCGCGAAAGATTATCTAGCGCAGTTTTTTGCTGTTCCGAGTTCAAAAGGGACAATCGAGGCATCAATTTCATGGCTCTGCCCACATCCCGATTCTTGGCGGCCTCAAAAAGCTTCCTGACGAGGCTTTCCTGAGCACTGAAGCTGCTGGAACAGGAGATGAGAGCTGAGAAAAAACACATGATACAGATGGCCAGAAATGGAGAAAGGGCGGTTTGCGCGCCCTTTCTCACGACATATGGATCGTTAATCATTCATACTTGATAATGGTGCCACTCACAATAACCAAACTAGGAGCGTAAATGTAAGAAGTTACGGCGTTCAGAATGATGTCGACAAAGGAGGCCTGATGCTCAATGGTCACATTGATTGCCGCATCGACGTTTTTATCTCTGATTGCCTTCTGGATTGCGTCCATCAGTGGACTATCAGTTGCGTTCGCCGTCAAGTTGAAAAGGGTTGAGCCACCAGATGCTCCCAGGAATTTATTGACCCATACTTCAGTCTTGAAGTCACCCAAAACAGTTGTCTTCTGATCTTTAAGGCTGTACGAAAGACCTGACGCCTTAAAGGTTGTGCAGGATGCAAGAATGGCAACTGCAACAATGAGAATAGCCAACAATCTTAGTTTCTTCATAATTTTGGTTTCTCCTTGTAAGATGATATCCCCTTCTTGAGCCAGAGCCAACACTCTCACCCAGTCCTCGTATTTATGATGGCGGGCCGCGGTGAAATCCCCCAGGGCCTGCCGTGCGAGCATAACGAGCCTTGAGTGAAGACCTTGCCTCCTCTCATGTACAAACAGAATCTATTTTGAATCGTCGCACACCCTCACCACGATTGCAACGAAAAACGTCGCTCGTGGCGAGGCTGTGGCGAACGATCAGAGGGTCTGCCGTATGATTTTGACCACCTCGGGCGCGGACCCCACCGGAGACGCGCCAGGATACCCTCCCCGGACGCCAGACGTGCGCCAGGAGGCACTCCTTTTCGGCAGCCGTTCCCTCAGAGCAGCGGAAAGCAGGAGGCTCCTGCCTGCTTCGGCGTGCTCTCAGGGGGGGGCGAAAAGGTCTCCTCCCCCTCTCCAGTAGTAGTAGTAGCCCCTGTAGCCTTGTAGCCTGTAGCCTGCTCTCTCTCTCGGGCCACCGGGCTACATGGGCTACAGGCTACAAGGGCGGGAAGCGTAACCTTTTCCCCGTCGCGGACGAGAATGCCAGCCTCTACCATCCTCCGCACTGTTATTTTCGTCGTGTTGTATTTCGTTCCCAGCTCCCTGGCGATCTCGGCCGCGGTAAGAGGCCCCTTCTCGCCCAGCTTGTTGAGGATCGCTTGCCGTGCCTCCGACATGCGGCTCTCCTTGCGTTCGGGCGGCTGGAGGAGCTCGTTCGCATCCCCCTGGACGCGGTCCGCCTCCCATATGACGCGCGGGGCGGTGATCCTCGAAGGAGTGTTGACCGCCTCGATGCGGTAGGCGAAACCGCCCTTGTCCTCCGCCAGGTTCATTTTGATCGGCAGCATGAGAATCCGCTTCTCGTCCTCATGGTCCTTGCCAACCGCCCAGACCGCCCGGGCAGCGGCGACGAAAGCCAGGCTGCCGGTAGTGCGGTACATGGCCGATCCGCCCGACTTGTTGAGGTGAGAGATTGCGACGATCGCAATACCCTTGCGCGCGGCGAGCTCGGTCAGCGGAGCGAGCAGCGCCCGGACTTCCGCGGTGACGTGCGAGTCAATGCTGCCGAGGTACTCGGTCAGCGGGTCGACGATAATCAACCGCGTGCCTCCGCCATCTGCGCGCTGTGCATCGTCGACGATCACGCTTTCCAGCTTGGCCGTGTCAGCCGCGAGGTTGAAATGCCGCTGCCGCTTTCCTTCGGGCACCGCCTTGACGCGGTTGATCATGATGGGCATCGCCTCCGCCGCGTCGAGCCGGGGGAGGATCGTGTCCGCGGGATCGTCCTCCGCACATAGAAGGATCACTTCGGAGGGCGGGCTGTTCGGCGTTCCGTCCGGCCAGTCGAGGCCGCGAGAGACCCGCGCCGCGAGGTCGAGCGTGATGAGGCTTTTCCCGAGTCCGGGATCGCCCACGATCATCGTGAGCTTCCCCAGGGGAATGACGCCGGGCCAGAGCCAGCGCAAGGGCATCGGCTCGACTTCGTCCATGCGCTCCATGGTGAGCACCGGGCCCGCCGGCCTCCTGCCGTTGCCCTGGTGCGCGGGTGCGCTCACGGTGCGCTCTTCGGCCGGGGCGGTTTCTTTTTCAGCGCTCATCGGTCGCTCCCGGATCGATCACCGAGTGACGTGACTCGGCGCGACTCGGCCCAAGCCGACAACTCGGAAGCGCGAAAAAGCAATTTTCCGCTCTTCGGGCCGCCGATCTTAACATGGGGAATGCTTCCGCGCCACTTATACATGAATCCTGGCGAGACCGCGAGGAACGCTGCCGCTTGCCTGAGAGACAGGAACTTTTCTGGATTCTGAAGGCTCTCTTGTTCGCTCATATTCCTTCGGCCCGGCCGCTAAGTAGTGCGAGTCAGAGGGCTGCCGACGGGGCACGTCTTAGGACAGAACTATTCAGTTCTCTATTTCTTTACATCCAAAGAACTAAGAAATCTGTTTACAAACAAGTGTTTGTTGGAACGTTTGCGATCTTAGCAATAGATCGATCAAAAGGGTGAGCGGGTGCGCAAGCGAACGGTCCTGTCAGATACTTTGAAATGTTTCGCAACTATTCGACGTAGCTTGCAGACGCCTAGTTTCGGATGTTCCCGATGCTTCCGGTCAAGATGGCTCTGCCACTCCTCCCAGCGTTTGCGTTTTTCTTCCCGGGAACCGCGCATTGCCCAGTGCTCGTCAGTTTCCTCAGTCGGTTTTCCGTTGGGATTGATTAGGGGCAGCCAGTTTTCCGCCGCGGCACCGCCGGCCAAATATCGCCGCTTTGCATCCGACAGCTCGTCGTACTGCTTCATTCCTCACCGCCCGCAAGTGTCCCGGATTAAGAGACCGGGGAAGGCCGTTCGGGGCTACCCTGTCCCCGGCCTATGC
>JBEKXR010000477.1:0-3519 GCA_049511935.1 Spirochaetia bacterium
TCTCTCGTCCAGGAGAGGCGGCTGGAGGATTCCCTGGTTTTCGACCTGAGAGATCTGGACGCGAAGGGTTACCTCACCTATCTGCGTTCTTCCGAGTCGCTGCTGGACGTCTACGAGGAGGGTGCGCGGCTGGGCCGCGGCATGCTCGCGGCCGGCAACGACTCCGACGCGGATCAGTGGCGCGCGGCCCGCGCGCAGTTCTTCTCCCTGTGCGAGCAGTTCCTCGAGGGCGACGCCGAGACGCGGATCGTTGCGGACGCCGACCGGGAGCTCCAGGGTGGGGCGCTCTCCGACGAAGAAAAGAACATCGTCCGGGGGGAGAGGGACAGGGTCCCCGCGGCCTTCGCCGACGCGAGGCAGATTCTCGCGCGGCTTCAGGAGCTGCGCGCATCGTTGAGGGACAGCCTCGCCGGGTCCTTTTGCATCGTGTCCCTGGGCCTGGGAGAGGGGGCGGCACGCCCGGCCGTCACGCCGTTCGACATTCCCGCCACGGACGCCCGGGCTTCCGCCGCACTGGTTTCGACAGTGCTATCGGGACATTTCCTGCGCGAAGCTCCCGCGGGCCTCTCGCTCCTCACGGCCGCTGTTCTCTCCCTGCTTCTCGCCCTTGCCGCCCTGCGCCTGAAGCCCCTTCCGTCGCTGCTCGTGGGCATCGCCGCCGCTGCCGCCGCGGTTGCCGGTCTGGGCGTCGTGTTCGTCCAGTATGGCCTCTTCGTACCTCCCGCCGCGCCGTTTGCGAGCCTGCTGGTCATCGGCATCGCCCTGGCCTCCCTCAAGCTGGCCTGGAAACGCGGGGCCTCCCGCACGGTGCGGGCCGCGTTCGCCGGCAGGGTCTCCACGGAGACCCTGTTGATGATCGATGCGGCCCGGGCCCGGCTTGCACCGGAGGGCAGCCGGCGCGAAGTCACCGTCCTGTGCCTCGCGGAAAAAGGCGTTTCGGCGGAGTTTCCGGCGGATGACCCGCGGGAAGTGGTCCGTCGACTGCGAACGCATCGAGCCGCCGTCCGTGAGGCGATCCTCGGCCTGGGCGGGATGCTCACGGGAACCGGCGGGGGGCGGATCAGCGCCTTCTTCGGCGCGCCGGTCGAAACCGACGATCATGCACGCCGGGCCTGCCTCTCGTCCCTGCGCGTGCGGGCGCTGGAGCGGGAGCTGAATGGAACCGCACCCTCGGCATTTGCGTCACGGATCGGCATCCACTCGGGGGACTGCATCGCCGGTTTTCTCGGCGCCCGGGGCCTGCCAGATTACTCGCTGGTGGGGCCTCCCGCCGACCTGGCGGCCCGGTTGGAGGGCCTGAACGAGAGCTTCGGCACGTCGATCATCGTCTCCGAGAGGGTCCGGGAGGCGGCAGGGCCCGGTTTTCTCGTGCGGATGCTCGGCACGATTCCGGGCGGCGGCCGCGAGGGCAGGGTCCGGATGTACGAGCTCCTCGCGGAGAGAGGCGAGGCGGACGCTCCGCCGGACCTGCTGATCGCGGAATTCGAGGAGGGTCTCGCCCGGTACGAAAGGGGCGACTTCGCCGGGGCCCTTGCGATTTTCTCCCGGGTCCTCGCCCAAGCCCCGCGCGACGGCCCCTCGGCGGCGTACACCCTCAGGTGCCGGCAGCTCGCCGCGCACCCGGGACTGGACCTCACTTCCTTCCCGTGGTGAGCTGACGCTCGACGAGCTTCCTCATCATTTTCAGCCTCACTACCGCTCCCCCCCCGTACTCGGGGTAGGCGCGGTAGCGCTGGCCGTCGTCCCAGAAGTCCACGCCCGCCTCGCCGGGGAATGGGGCGGAGCGGCGCTGGTGCCAGACCACCGCCGGGTCCCGCAGGCTCACTTCCGGAGTGCGCGGATCGAAGGTGATGAATGATTCGTGCACGCCCCTGTCGTTCTGCTCCGCCACGTCGGTGGACTGCAGGTAGCGGATGCTTCCTCCGGCCAAGTCGACGGACTGGATGACGGCGGAATGGCTTGTCGTGCCGTCCTCGCCCCGGAAGACGAGCACGTCAGCCGGCCTGAGGTTGCGCACCTCGTCCTTCACCGCCTCCAGGTTCTTGTTGCGCGGATCGAAGAACCACGTGCCGATGTACCACGCCGCGGTCGACGGGCGCGATGCACCCAGGTACCGCGCGAGGGCCCGGTTCAGGTCCAGGCCGCCTGCCCGCGCCACCGAGGTGAGCACGTACCAGACGAACCCCGAGCAGTCGACCCCCAGGCGGCCGACGCTGTAGAGGTAGTTGTAGATGTCCGGTGCGGTGATGCCCCGCGCCTTCGTGAGCACGCAGGGCTGGTGGGGAAGGCCCGGGTAGACGCCGCCTTTCATCTGGTCGATCGCAAACCAGTCTCTCGTCGTCGTCCAGCTCCGCGTCTTCAGGTCGAAGATCACGATTTTTTCCCGGCCGTCCGAAAGCGCATCCGCGTAGCGGGAAAAATCCGGCGAGACGATCAGCGTGTCGATCTGGTCCCAGATGCCGAGGGGATCGCCCTTGCCTCCCCAGGGTACCGCGAGGTTTCTCCCCGCGAGTTCGGAGCGTTCATTGTTTTCCGCGAACGGGAGGTGGAGCGTGATGACCTTGCCCGCGACGATGTAGGTGCGGAAACAGTTCCTGTAGGCTTCTTCAATGACCGCCTCGAGGCCGTTTCCCCAGTCGGTCGAGGCCTGGGAAAAGGCGGCCAGGAAGTCCGTGTCCGTCCCCGCGGGCGAGGAGAGGCGGGGATCCACGCGGGCCTCCGCCGCGATTGGCAGGCCGGGGAGGAGCAGCGAAGAAAAGAGCATCGCGGCGAGCCAGCGGCCTCGTGCATATCGCGTCACAATCGAAAATATACCACGAATGGAGCGGTGTGCTCTTCCCGCGCGCACGGGGGGGAACTACATTGGGGGCAGTTGAGGCAGGAGGCGCGCGATGAGAGACGTCGTGGCATCGATCGAATCGGAGTTCCAGAAGTACCGCAAGCTGGGCGAGGGGGCATTCGCGCAAGTGGAGGACGCAGACCTGGCCCGCGCGGCGCCCGGGGAAGGCAACTCCATGGCGACGCTGATCCAGCACATCTCGGGAAACTTCAAGTCACGGTTCACCGATTTTCTCACCAGTGACGGGGAGAAGCCGTGGAGGGACAGGGAATCCGAGTTCGCCGCGCGGCCCTCCGCGCGGAAGGATCTGCTCGCCGGCTGGGATGCGGGCTGGAAGGTACTCCTCGATGTGCTGGGCTCGCTCACGGACGCCGACCTCGGCCGGACGGTGACAATCCGCGGAGAGCCGCTGGCCGTGCGAGACGCGCTTGTCCGCTCGCTGGCACACGCCGGGTACCACGTCGGACAGATGGTCATGCTCGGCAGATCCATCCGCGGCGGCCAGTGGCGCTTCCTCACCATTCCGCCGGGGAAATCCGCCGAGTACAACCGTGCCCCGTCGCTGGAGAAGGCCCCCGCGGCCTCCGCGTCGCTGCAGGAGGACATCGCCGCGCGCATCGTGAAGGCGGTCACCGGGCCCGTCTGGCACGGGCCGGCTCTCGCCGAGATGCTCGGAGACC
>JBEKXR010000478.1:0-3517 GCA_049511935.1 Spirochaetia bacterium
ATCTCGTAGTGCGTGAGTACGGTGGTCGGCTCGTCCATGATGAGGAGCTTCGAATCGAAGGCGAGCGCCTTGCAGATTTCCACCATCTGCTTCTGGGCCGCGCTGAGCTTTTCGATCCTCGCCTCAGGGGGAATCGTGATCTCGAGCGCCTTCAGCAGCTCGGCCGTGCGGGCCTTCATCAGGCTCTTGTTCAGCAGCCGCGATTTCTGCACGAGCTCCGAACCGAGGAAGATGTTGTCGTAGACCGAGAGGTCCTTGATCAGGTTGAACTCCTGCGGGATGATGCTGATCCCGATCCGCTTCGCATCGATCGGCTTGCGGATTTCCGCCTTCGCGCCTTCGAAGAAAACGCTCCCCGAGCTGGGCGTGTAGATCCCGCTGAGGATCTTCATGAGGGTGGATTTTCCCGCCCCGTTTTCTCCGATGACTCCGAGGATTTCTCCGCGTCGGATCTCGAGGTTGATATTCTGGAGGACCGGAACCGATGAGAAACTCTTGCCGATGTTTTCAGCGCGTACCAGGGTGTTGCCCATGTTCAAAGACTCCGCTGCAGGCACGCTTCACTCGATCAGGCTTTTCTGTCCCCTGAGCTGCGATCCGTCAACCCTTGCCGGCCTTCCGTGAATCTGGCATGAGTGTTGAACTGATGACAGGAGGGGCTGGAGGGGGATTCTCCAGCCCTCTGTTTCGCACGCGATGGACTAGAACGGAGAATCCGGGTGATAATAGTCCTTCGCGTTCTCCTTGGTCACCAGCTCCGAGGCGAGGATGATGCGGACCGGGAGCTTTTTCTGGTAAAACCCTTCGAAGACCCTCCCCTTTACCCCGACGACAGCCAGCGACACGCCGGTCGCGAGGACATCAGGCGGATAGGTGACGTCGACCTTGATCAGAGGATCGCTCCCGTCCATGATCTTCTTCACAAGTTCCTTCATGCAGGCGCCTCCGACGGCGACCTTCAGGTCTTTTCGGCCGGATTCCTTGTATGCCTGGAGCCCGCCCATCAGCATGTCGTCGTCGGCTGTATAGATGGCATCGATCTTCGGGTACTTCTGCAGGTAGTTTTCCATGACCTCGAGCGCCTTCTGGCGGTTCCAGTAGGCCGGCTGGGAGTCGAGGATCGTGATGCCGGTGTACTTCGCTGCGACCGCCTTGATCATGTCGACGCGGATCGTGTTGATCGGAGACGGGACCCCCTCGAGGACGACCACGTTGCCCTTGTAGCCGAGCAGCTTGCACACCTGCTCCATTCCCTGGGTGGCGTAGCCTTCGTCGTCGTTTCTCAGCCAGACATCATAGACGGGCTTGGTGGTACCGCGGTCCAAGACGACCGTGTAGATGCCCTTGTTGTAGATCTTCTCGATGACAGAGGTGAGAGACGCGTCGTAAGGAAACACGCACAAGGATTTGATGCCCTTCACCACGAGGTCCTCGAGGTCGCTCGCCTGTTTGGTCACGTTCTCAGCGGCGACGAAGTAGAACTCGAGGCTCGGGTCTTTCTTTGTCCAGTCGTCGATGGCCTTCTTCGCCCACCAGGTGGCGCCGCCCATAAATCCCGCCATGGCCGCCGGCATCGAAACGCCGATCTTGATCTTGGCCTGGGCGAAAACGCCGCCGCACGCCAGGAGCATGACCAGGAGAACCAGGACACATTTTTTCATTTCACTTCCTCCTCACTGTAGATCTTGATTTGAGCGAACGATGAGCGTGCCTGCACACCCCGATTCTGATTCGAGCAATTCAGGATACACCCTGCGTTTTTCCCCTGTCAAGATAAAAACGATAGGCAATACGACGATTTGCCAATTCCTCTATTACATCCTACATCCATATAACAGGTTTTGTGCACAGTGCGATGCGATTGTGATTCATAGCAAGCATTCGGCTTCAGGCAGTGGCTACGCATCGTGAGCGCCCACCCGGGAAACCCAGCGGCTGCCCAGCGAAAGTCCAATGCCGCCCGGGGGAGGATGCTCCAGCTTCACCAGATTGCGCAGGATCTTCTTCACTTCGGCGGCATCGGTGATCACGGCCAACAATCGCATTGGAGATGCGCACCGAGGACAGACCAAGGGGCTCTCGCTGTTTGCTGCGCAAACAGCTGCCGCCTACGAGATCGGCCTCGTACACTTTGCTTTTCGGCAAGGTCCTGGGCGTGATCGGCCTGTACGCCAGCTACTACCTGGACGTGGTCTCGGGGGCCGCGATCGTTTTCACGGCACGGCATTCTTCCTCCTCGGGGATGGCCTGGAAATTGATTCGGGCCGCTGTCAGGACCCCAGCGCCCGGATGACGCGCTCAAAACCCGGGAGGGATCGCTCGATGACGGGAGTGTCGACGCAATAAGCGATGCGGAAATAGCCGGGCATGCTGAAGCCGCGTCCGGGCACGACAAGGACGAGCTCTTCCTGCAACGCCCTCACGAATACAAGGTCATCCCCGCCGGGTGCTTTCGGGAAGATGTAGAACGCCCCCTCCGGCACGGCGAACTGGTATCCCATCGAGGAGAGCGCCGAGCAGAACAGGTCGCGCTTGCGGCGGTAGATCTCCACGTCCACCGACACGCCCTGGAGTGAACAGATCACGCGCTGCATGAGGGCGGGGGCGTTCACGTATCCAAGGATCCGGGTGCAGAGGATGATCCCGTCCACGAGCTTTTTCGATTCATCGGCCGCAGGGCTCACCGCGGCATAACCGATGCGCTCTCCGGGAAGCGACAGGTCCTTCGAGTACGAGGTCACGATGATCGAATGCGGGTACAGGCGCATGACGCCGGGAACCTTCGCCCCGCCGTATGCAAGCTTGCGGTAAGGCTCGTCGGAGAGCAGGTAGATCGGGCGTCCTCTCTTTTTTTGCTGGGCCAGGAGCATGTCAGCCAGGCGCCGAAGGGTCTCTTCGGGGTAGATCCTTCCCGTGGGGTTGTTCGGCGAATTGATGATGAGCGCAGCCGTCCGCGGCGTGATGCGGCCTTCGATCGCTTCCACGTCCAGGTCGAAGTCGGGCCGAGACGGGGCAAGCACGAGTGTGCCGCCGTGGTTGTCGACGTACGAGGCGTACTCCATGAAGCAGGGAACGCTCGCGATGACTTCCGCGCCGGGATCCAGGATCGTCTTGAGCACCGCGTTCATCGCCCCGCTCGCGCCGCAGGACATGACCACGTGCTCCGCGCCGAGAGAGACCCCCTGCTCGGTGGCCGCCTGAGCGGCAACCCGGGCGCGCACGTTGGGGTAGCCGGCATTCGGCATGTACCCATGCTTCTTCGGCACCCGCGCGGCAACGACCTCCTCCAGCGCCTTCTGGAATGCCGCCGGGGGCTCCACGTCCGGGTTGCCGAGGCTCAGGTCGCAGACCTTGTCCACGCCGTGCTGGGCTCGCAGGACGTTTCCCGTCTCGAACATCCGCCGGATCCAGGAGGAGTTCTCCATGCTCGATGCAATCTTCCTACTGATTGGCACGGATCACCTCCTCGATGGCGAGGACAAGCGCATCCATCTCACCGTCGGTGCCAATGCTGATG
>JBEKXR010000479.1:0-3511 GCA_049511935.1 Spirochaetia bacterium
CTCCAGTTCTGCGTGAGGTTTGAAATCTTGATGTACTCCTCGAGCTGGCTGTGCGAGGCATATTTCCTGCGATAGCACTCGATGATGTCCTTGCGCGCCGCGTTGTTCTTCGCGTCGTAGGCGAGGACCTTTTTCAGGATGTCGATGGATGTGTTCCAGTCCTCCTTTTCCTTGTAGTGCGGGATGAGCGTCACCAGGAGCGAGGCCGCCCTCTCGCCGTTGAGGGCCCGGGCGATCCTGCCCTCGATGTGGAAGAAGAAGTCGATATCCTCGGGGCTCAGGCGGATGAGCTTGTCCCACAGCTCCTTCACGCTGGCGAACTGCTTCTTGTTGATGAAGCGGTGGATGGCTTTCTTGTAGTAGTCGACGGCGGCGGTGAGGTCTCCCGCCTGCTCGCGCTTTTCCCCGAGGATCTTCACGATGTCCGATTCTTCGTAGTCCACGCGGATGAGACGGTCCCAGACCTCGAGCTTCTTCTCTTCCTCGTCGCGGTTCTCGAAGCATTCGCCGAGCGTGCGCAGGGCGTACTTGTTCTCGCCGTAGGCGAGGATGCGCTCGGCGAGGTACTCGACGACGTTCCACTTGTGGTTGTCCATGAAGATGCTGATCAGCATGATGAGGTTCGTGTCATCGACCAGTTCCCGCGAAAGCGCGAGGACTCCCGAGATATAGAGCGCGATGATCGAGTTGCTCGTGTGCTTCAGGTGCTCCCCGGTGAGCTCCCGCACCTCTTCGACGATGCCCTCATTGCGGGCCTGCTCAATGAGCAGGTCGAGATCCTTGAAGTTCGTGATCGAGTAGCTGTTGAGCGTCGCCCGCGTCCACTTCTCCTCGTTGAGAAGGTCGGTGATCGTCTTCAGCAGTTCCGTTGCCATTCTTTCTCCTTCCGCCCGGTTCATTTCGTGTATTCTGCATGCACTCCGGGATCCGTTTCCCGCAGCTTTCCGAGGACCTCCTCGATACGCTCGCGCGGCTCGCCGGTGGTCATGTAGTGGTCGATCAGCCAGAAGTAGCGGTTGATCAACCTCGGCACCGCCCGCTCCCTCTCGGGCCCCGGTTTCCGGCACTCTCTTTCCAATTGGTAGATGGCCTGCTTGAGCTTCCCGAACTCGAGCGGCTTCATCTCCCGCTTCACGCTGAACACTCCCCAGATGGCGCCGTACACCGGCATCCATTCGCTGAGGAGCGGCTCCGTGATCCCCCGAGCGCGGAGCTTCGCCGCCAGGCGCTGCACGAGCGGGGACTCCAGCCCCGCGAGGTCGATCGCCTGGGGATCGACATAGTAGGCCTCGCGGAAAAAGACCTTTGCCGCCCGCGACTCGTTCACCAGCGAATAGCAGTCGGCCAGCTCCGCCAGAATACGCGCATCGTCGCGCGTCTCCCGGTTGGCCCGCTCGAGACACTCGACGGCGCGCTCGTAGTTCCCGACCCCCTTGCAGCAGCGTCCGATCTGCAGGAGCAGGTACGGGTCTCCGCCCGCCTCCGCCTCCGGAGCCACCGAGCTGTAGCTCGCCAGGGCCGAGGAAAAGACGAACTGCTTGATCGCGAACATGCACCTCTCGGGCATGTCTGCCAGGCGCTCCACGAAGGCCTGGAACAGCCTCCACTGGCCAAGGAGCTGCTCTCCGCGCTCGAAGCCTTCGAGCTGCGCTCCCTCCTTCTCTGCTCGCTCCTTCCAGAAACCCGCGCATTTCAGCGCCGAGGCGGCGCCCGGGAAGTCCACGTCCTTCTCGAGGAGGCCCTCCAGGGCGTCGATCGCCTCGGGGAACATACCTTGGCGCATGGCCTGGCAGGCGGTTCCGAAAATCTGGTGCGCCGCCAAAGGCGGATTCTGCGCCGCCAAAGGCGGATTCTGCGCCGCCAAAGGCGGATTCGCGCCGCCGAAGGCGGATTCGCGCGCCCCCACCCCGTGGCGGGCCTGTTCCCCTGTCATCTCACCGGCCTTTCACCACCGCGCCAGAGACGGACTCGCGCCGCCGAAGGCGGATTGTGCGCGGATATCCTCGTCCGGCATAAGTGAGTCGGCTGCACGGATAGCGCGTAAACTGCTCCGGAAAGAGTAATTATAGTCCGTCGCGCCCTGAGAAAAGTATCGCATGTCGTGGTGCCCTTCGTCAATGGAGACCTTTCTGGAAGCGAGCCTGAGAATAGTCCGGAAGTAGCATTCCTTTTCTGCAAATGGTAGAATCCCGTTCAGTTTGCAGATTCGAAGGTCGAAAGTCTAGGGAGGAGAGAAAAAGGCCCATGTCACATCCCCGAATGGCGATCCTGCCAATCGTGCTCCTTGCCCTTGCGCTCATGTTCCTTCAGGGATTTGCCCAATCGTCGGCTCCGGGGTCCGACCTGAAGGACGGCATCGACCAGTTCAGAAACGGCCAGTACGATAAGGCCATCCTGCTCTTCCACAACGTCATCCTCGATCCGAACGCAGGCGCGCAGAAAGCCGCCGCGTACCTCCTCCTTGCCAAGTCGTACATGGCAATCGGGAAGCTGGACGATGCCCAGCACAACCTGGAGTTCTACCTGGCTACCTACCCGGGCGCCGCGGACTATGAAGACGCCTCCTATCAGAAGGGCCGGCTCCTCTTCATGCAGGAAGAATACGAGAGCGCGATCCAGGTCCTGCAAGCCTTCATCACCACCTACCCGAACTCTTCATTCGTGTCCAGCGCGTGGTTCTGGGCCGGAGAAAGCATGTACGGGCTGGGCCGTCTGGACGATGCGCAGGCCGTCTACCAGAAGATCGTTGCCGACTACCCCACCAGCGCGAAAGTCGAGGCTGCCCAGTACAAGGTGTCCCTGATCCAGCTCAGCAAGAAGGTAGTCGAACTCTCCAAGCTCCTGAAATGGAGCCACGAGGAGTTTCTGAAGAGCGTGGAGGAATACCAGAACCGGGAGAAAGCCTACGTGCAGGCCATCGAGGCCTACCAGAAGCGCCTCGCCGCGTCGGGTTCTGCGGAGGATCGCAAGATCATCGCCGACCTCCAGCAGCAGCTCGCGAAAAAGACCGACGAGGCTGCCCAGCTTCGGGCGGGCGGTTCGGCTCCCGC
Organism: Spirochaetia bacterium; assembly: GCA_049511935.1. Classification (GTDB taxonomy): domain Bacteria; phylum Spirochaetota; class Spirochaetia; order SZUA-6; family Fen-1364; genus Fen-1364. The sequence goes on from JBEKXR010000479.1 coordinate 3,051, forward strand.
GGGATCTGGACAGGCCGAGCAGCTGCAGAAGCTGCTCGAAGCGAAGGAGGCCGCCCTCGCGCTCAAGGAGACGTACCTTCTCTGGATCGCTGCGAATGGGGGAACCGGGAAATGAGATCGCGAATCCGCGATTCCGGGCGCGTCCTCTCCGCCGTTCTCCTACCCGCGCTCCTGCTCGCGGCAGCGCCTCTCTCGGGCCTCGACGTCGCGGACGGCCGCATCCGCCTTACACTGCACGAGAGAATCGGCCGTTTCTCGATTTCCTGCCAGACGAGGGGCAGCAGCGGCGTGTACGTGCCTCTGCTGGCGGCGCAAGACCTGCGGACCACGATCCTCAGCATCGTGGTCGGCAACAAGGTCTACCGCATGGGAGAGAGCTCGGAGTTCAGCGAGAAGGCGGAAAGGGTGCCGGGCGGTGCCCGGTTCGTCTGGAAGTCCAGTTTCCTCCAGGTGACGGAAAC
>JBEKXR010000480.1:0-3508 GCA_049511935.1 Spirochaetia bacterium
CCTCATTCGTATTTGTAGAAGATCCGGACCGAGCCCATCCTGATCACGTCCCCGAGCTTGAGCCTTCTCTCAAGGACCTTCTGCTCGTTGACCTGCATCGGGAGTCGAGGCTCGAGATTGACAAGGACCACCTCCCCTTTGTGAATGCGGACCTGGGCCTGGCGGTCCGCGAGGTCTTCGTAGGAGGGGAGCGCGATCTCGTTGCGCGGCGAGCGGCCCAGGCGCATCCGCCGCTGGTTGAGGAGAAACTCCTTCCCTTTCAGGGCGCCGGTCAGGATGCGAAGGATGCCGAAGGACATCCCCCGCTCGATCAGCCCGTAAAACCCGCCGATGGCCAGTCCCAGTATCGCAAAGCCGATGAGCCGGGAAATACCCATGCGCGGAAAGAGCAGCCGCGAGTATTCCAGCACAAGACCACCCAGCAGCCCGCCTGTCAGGCCGCCGAGGATTCCGATCCCGATTTTTTTCAAGGAGCCGGCGCGGACTCCTTCTCCCGCGCCGACAAATACACCGAGAACAGCCCATCCGATTGCATGCGAGAGCGGCAGAACCACGCGCTGGAAGTTGCCGTAGGACTGCATGACGAGGGTACCGATCAGCCAGAGGGCGGCCTGCCCTGCCAGGAGGCCGAGCCCGCCTCCCCCGCATCCCACGAGGGCCCCCAGGAGCATCCCGCGGGGGATGCGGGATTTGACGCGTGACGTGATGCCCTCCGCGGATCCGAAGAATGCGCCCATCAGCGCGCCCGTGACGGCGCCCAGGAGAGCGGAGAAGACCAGGTAGGAGGGGAATCCGGTTTGCAGAAATAGGATCAGCTCCGCCGCTGGCCATGCGCAAATGCCTGCCAGCACGCCGAGGGCAAGGAGAATGAGCCTGCGAGCGAATGCGGTCATGCGTACCCCCTATTTATTCATTGTGACGTCCAGGACTCCCTGCTGCGCATCGAAGCCGATGCTCAGGGAAACCGTCCCGTTCGGGCTCACGTGGAAGCTCACGCTCTTCTCCGCAGCCGGCGGCCTGCGGACAGTCAGGCGGTAGTCGCCGGGGCTCAGCAGGATCTGGCTGTTGCCGGTGCCGAGAGGCGCGAGCTTTTCGAACCGCCCGTCCCTGCCGCCTGACAGGTAGGAATCGAGCCCGTTCAGGAGCAGCACCGCCCCGGGGGCGCTGGAGAGCACAATGAGCGTTCCGGGCTGCGGAACCAGCCGGACATCGAGGCTCAGCATCGTCTGGTAGGGCTTCACGATCAGGCTGTAGATCTGGGGATAGTAGCCTTCCTTTTCGATGCGGAACTTGTAGCTCCCTCCCGAGATGAAGTCCTGGGGGAATGTGGAGCTCCAGGGCATCCAGCGGTTGTAGAGGAACACGGACAGTGCAGCAGAGGTGGTCAGGTCCTCTCCCGTCGCCGAATCAGTCACGGTGGCGCTCACTTCCAGGAGCCGCTCTCCACTTCCCTGCCGGACGGTGATCCGCATGCCATCCACCGTGGAGATGAGCCGCCGCTGCACCACGCGAGGCGCCAGGGTGAAGGAGCTCCAGAAGAGCTCGCCTTCAAGGCTGACCTTCATGCGGTACCTTCCGGCGAGCAGGTAGATACTCTTCGAAGAGAGAGTGAAGCTCTCCGCCGATGTGCGGGAGACATCCGTATGGAGCCCGAAGTCGATTCCCGTGATCCGGGTGAGCTGGTTGTCCTTTTCCCGGTACAGCACCGGCTGGAAGAAGACCTCGTCGGGCTCCTTCCAGGAGGCGTCCACAACGGCCGAGACGACCAGCGCACCGTAGCGGCCCGGCTCGAAGGTCTCGAACCACCACCCCAGTCGGTACGCGTACCATCCTCCGGCAGCGAGCGCGCAGGCCAGGGCCGCAACGGGAAGGAACCATGCGAGCCAGGTGCGCCTCCTCTTGAACAGTGCGCCGATATCCTTGCCCTCGACCACGCTCTTCACCGCATGCTGGAGAGAAGCGGGGTCGCGCCGCCTGATGCGCTTTTCCAGTATCCGGATGATTTCCTTCAGATCCTGGTAGCGTCGGCCGCGCTTCACCTTCATGCACGTGCGCGATATCCGGCGCAGCAGGCGCGTCGCCCTGGGGTTGAGCCTGTGCAGGGGCGTGTACTTTCCCTTGTGGATCAGGTGGATTGTCTCGGCGGTGAAGGAGCCGGGGTACGGCGTCCTGCCCGTGAGCATCTCGTAGAGCACGACCCCCAGCGAATAGATGTCCGCACGGCGGTCGACGCTCTTTGCATCGTCGATCTGCTCCGGGGGGATGTAGGAGGGCGTGCCCAGCACCATGCCCTCCCGTGTCAGCCCGTCCTCCGTGTCCTCCAGGGAGGTCGCGATGCCGAAATCCGCCAGCTTCACCTCTCCCTGTCGTGAGAGCAGGATGTTGCCCGGCTTGATGTCCCGATGGATCACCTGCTTGTCGTGGGCGTATTTCAGGGCCTTGCACACCTCGTAGAGGATCAGCATCGCCGCGGCGCTGGAGAGGTAGCGCTCCCTGCGGATCAGCGCGTCCAGGGAGATGCCGTCCACGTACTCCTCGACGATGTAATAGTGGTGCCCCTCTTTGAAGTGATCGTGCACCTGGACGATGTGGTCGTTCTTGAAATCCATCATCATCCGGGCCTCGCGCTTGAACCTCTCTATGAACTAGCTCCCGCCCCGCAGGGTGAGCCTCTTCAAGAGCACGACGCGATTCAGGGTGGGGTGCCGTGCCTTGTACAGGGACCCCATCCCGCCCTCCGCGACCTTGGAGATGATTTCGTACTTTCCGATCTTTCGGACCGGGGTTTTTTCCATGCTAGACCACCGCGTCCGCCAGATCGTCAATTTCCCGGACGTCCCTCTCCGGGTCGATCCCCGAGGATTCCGGCAGGTGGGCGATCATGAATCTCTCGGGGTCGTGGATCTGGGCGAGCCTGCCCCCGGCCCGGAGCCGGTAGCGCCCCGAGACCGGGCGATGCCCCGTGAAATAGTACGCGCGGGCCCCTTCCTCCTCTCCGAGATAGTGGGCCAGCATGCGCTGCACGCTTCCCTCCTCGGCCTCTCCGTTGTCCGTCCAGGTCAGTCCGCTCACGACTTCTGGATGCTGCCTGTACGCGATGAGGCTTTTCCGGTCGAAGAACGAGCCGGGCTCCGCGTGGGAAATGAGGAAGCCCCGCCCGGCCGCAAGGAGGGGCAGCTCCTTCTCGAACAGGGCATAGGCCGTCACCATCTCTTCTCCGTAGAAGCGCTCCATGTAGTCCAGGGTCATGATGCCTTCAAGGGCGAACTTGCGAAATGGCTGGTTGCCGCCGCCCATCTCGTTGGTGATGTTTTCGTGGTTGCCTTTCAGGAAATGGAATTGCCCGGGAAAGCTGCGCTTCACTTCCATGACCACGCCCATCACCCCGAGGCTTTCCCGCATCTCCTCGTCCATGCTGTCGTGGACCCGATACTCCTCCTGGAACTCAGCGAGTGCCGACCCCCAGCGCCTGGCCGCACGGCCTTCGGAGTGCACGCCATCCCCGAGG
>JBEKXR010000481.1:0-3495 GCA_049511935.1 Spirochaetia bacterium
AAGGAGCCGAGCTGAACGCCGCCAGGGTTGACGCTCGTCCTCCCGATCCAGAATCGCGGATTCGGAAGGGTACGCCTATCGCACACGCGCCTTCGATAAAGGTCACAGCGCAAATAGCTCGTTCCGCAAAAACATTGACTTCGCCCGGCAACAGTGATATGCTAGAGACTTGGGGGGGAGGACAGGTTCCTTCTCCACCACCTGAGTCCGTGTTCGACACTGCGATGCAGTCCCTCGACCGGATTTCTTAAAAGCCGGCAGCAGCCGGCTTTTATTTTGCCGCCGGGGCCGTGATATACTGGCGCGAGGAGAATCCATGAACAGCTTCGCACAGATCCTCGAGCAGGCGCGGAAGGCCGGCCCGGCGCGCTTCGTCGTGGCACAGGCGGCTGATGGGACCATCCTCGAAGCCCTCGCGCAGGCCCGGGCGGCGGGCTTCGCCGTACCCGTGCTCGTGGGGCGCCGGCAGGAGATCGAGGAGGCGGCACGCGAGCGCTCGCTCGACATCGCCGGCTGGAAGATCGTCGAGGCAGCGACCCCGGCGGAAGCCGCCGTAGAGGCCGTGCGCAGCGTGGCCCGCGGCGACGGGGACATCCTGGTCAAGGGGCTTCTCCCGAGCGCCGACCTCCTGCGCGCGGTGCTCACCAAGTCGAACGGCCTCACCACCGGGCGCATCCTGTCGCACGTGGGCGTGTTCCAGTTCGCCGAGTCAGACCGTTTCTACTTTGTGACGGACGCGGCGCTCAGCATCGCCCCCGACTACCAGCAGAAGATCGACATCGTGCAGAACGCGGTGGACCTCGCGCACAAGCTGGGCATCGCGCAGCCCATCGTCGCGATCCTCTGCGCGATCGAGACGGTGAATCCCGAGATGCCGGCCACGGTCGATGCGGCCTCGCTTTCGAAGATGGCGGAGAGGGGCGCAATCAGGGGCGCCCGGGTGGAAGGGCCGCTGGCGCTGGACAACGCGGTGAGCGTCGAGGCGGCGCGCCACAAGGGAATCACGAGCGAGCTGGCCGGCCGGGCCGACATCCTCGTTGCCCCCAACATCGAGGCAGCCAACATCCTCTACAAGGCGCTGATCTTCTTCGCCAAGGCGGAGGAAGCGGGGATCGTCATGGGCGCGCGGGCGCCGTTCGTGCTCGCCTCGCGCAGTGACTCGGTACGGAACAAGCTCTACTCGATGGCCTTGGGCGCTCTCGCCCGCTGATCAGGCCTTGTACTCCTGAAAAAGCACAACAGAATTATGCCCTCCGAACCCCAGGGCGTTCGAGACGGCCGCGCGGATGCGGCCCTCGTAGCCCTTGTGCGGCACATAGTCAAGGTCGCACTCCGGATCGGCTTCGTCCAGGTTGCGCGTCGGAGGGAAGAACTGGTCGAGGATCGCCTTCACGGACACGATGGCCTCGACGCCGCCAGCGGCACCGAGCAGGTGCCCGTGCATGGACTTGGTGGAGGACACCTTCAGCTTGCGGGCGTGCTCCCCGAAAGCGGACTTGATCGCACGGGTCTCGATGGGATCGTTGATCGGCGTCGAGGTGCCGTGCGCGTTGACATAGTCGATGTCGGTCGGCGCCAGCCCTGCCAATTCCATCGCGATTTGCATTGCGCGAATGGCGCCCCGGCCCTGGGGATGCGGCGCGGTGAGATGGTTGGCGTCGCAGGTCGCCCCGTAGCCGCCCATCTCCGCAAGGATGTGGGCGCCCCGTCGCTTCGCGTGTTCCAGCTCTTCCAGAACGAGAACGCCGGAGCCCTCGGACATCACGAATCCGTCCCGGTCCTTGTCGAAGGGCCGGCTGGCGCGCGCGGGGTCGTCGTTGCGCGTGCTCACCGCCTGCAGCTGGCAGAATCCCGCGAGCCCCAGCGGGGAGAGCGGCGCCTCGGTGCCCCCGGCAATCATCACGTCGGCGGACCCTTCGCGGATCAGCCACCACGCCTGTCCCAGGGCGTCATTCGATGAAGCACACGCGGTGACCACCACGAGGCACGGCCCGAAGGCATGAAACTTGATGGCCACGTTTGCGGCCGCTTCGTTGGAAATCATCATCGGGACGAACAGGGGATGCATGGCCTTGGGCCCCTTCTCGTACACCCTCTTGAACTGGGCTTCGAGGGTTTCGATCCCCCCGATGCCGTTCCCGAGGATCACGCCGAGCTTCTCGGGCTCCGTGGCGCCGCGGGCGAGCCCCGCCTGCGCCATTGCCTCCATGGAAGCGATCATGGCGAACTGGGTGAAGCGGTCCATGCGCCGGGCTTCCTTGCTCTCTAGTACCTTCTCGGGCGCGAAATCCCGAACCTGTCCCGCGATTTTCGCAGTGAAGTCCGTGGTGTCGAAGCGATCGAGGACCCCGATGCCGTTCTCGCCCGCGCGCACCGCGCGCCAGAAATCGTTCACGTTCTGTCCGAGGGGATTCACGGTCCCCATGCCGGTCACTACCACTCGTCGCGTCATGTGCACTCCTTGAGCTCGCGAATCACATGGAGAGTCCGCCGTCGACGGGAATCACCTGCCCGGTGATGTACGCCGCCGCGTCGGATGCAAGGAAGGCGGCCAGCGCCGCCACGCCGGCCGCGGTGCCCGCATGGCCGAGGGGGATCAGCGCGATGAGGGCATCGCGGGCCCTCTCCCCCACCGCCCGCGTCATGTCGGTCTCGATGAATCCGGGGGCTATGACGTTCACCCGCACCCCGCGCGATTCCACTTCGTGGGCGAGGCTCTTGGAGAAACCGATCAGCCCTGCCTTGGACGCCGAGTAGTTGACCTGCCCCTCACGGTGGACGGGATCGTGGCAGAGGCGGGAAGCGTCGACGTGCTGGTGAACAACGCCGGCATCACGCGCGACGGCCTCCAGCTCGACCTGGTTGCCCGCCGGGGTGCGGGAGATGCTGTACACCGTGGCCCCACTGGCGAGGAACTCGCGCACGATGGCATTCCCGATCCCGCGCGAGCCGCCCGTGACGATGGCCTTCTTCCCCTTCAGCATCATTCCTTCTCCTCCACGGCCCTGCCGATCGACACGAGCGTCCCCGCCGGGGAGCATCGCGCCTCGGGCCGGAGCGTCCGGAGGAGCCCCGTGAGAACGGTGCCGGGGCCCGCCTCGAGGAACCTGTCGCACCCGTCCGCGAGCAGGGCCTCCTGCACGTCGACCCAGCGAACCATGGAAACCAGCTGCTTCCCGCAGAGTTCGCGGGCCTCGTCCCCGCTGGCGATCTTCTTCCCCGTCACGTTGGAATAGACCGGCACCGCGGGATCGGCAAATGTGAATGAGGCGAGTGCCGCATCGAATGCGGCACGTGCTTCCGCCATGAGGGGCGAATGGAAGGGACCCGAGACCTGCAGGCGCACGAGCCTCTTCGCCCCCGCGGCTTTCAGCTCCGTCTCCGCGACCGCGAGGCCCCGCGCGGTCCCGGAAATCACCACCTGCACGGGGCTGTTGTAGTTTGAGGTATAGACCCCTGCGGAGGAGAGCGCTTCCAGCGTGGAAACGGTCTTTT
>JBEKXR010000482.1:0-3458 GCA_049511935.1 Spirochaetia bacterium
CGAATACGAAGCTACATCTCCACGATGAGAAAGCAAGGCCTATCCGTGATTGATGCTATCATGAGTGCTTTCGAGAAGGATTTGACCCTAGCAGATTGCCTTCAAACCACCTGAATAGATACGTCGAAATAATATCCGCCCTTTGGCATCTTCCCCGACGGCGGCGCCGATCGATCGCCCTTCGGATACTGGACGATATCGCCGTTGGGCAGCACGTCAAACTCGAAATGGCCGGAAATCTCCGCCTCTGTGCCGTCGAACATGCGGAAGCTTTTCCATCCCTCGTTGCGATAGCCGAAGATCGTCGTGGGAAGCTCGATGCCGAAGGTGTCGACGCAGAGAGCCTTCTTCACGGGCTCTTCGACCTGGCCGAGCATCTGGTAGGGGTCGTATACCCGGTTGACTCCCGAATGAATTCCTAGAGCCTTCTTGAGCCGCGCATACGCGCTCACCTGGATACCGGTCACCAGCGTGCTCCCGAGGTCCAGGGGCACCCGATCCGGCTGCTCGTGGTGGATTGCCTTCCGTACACGCTCCCGCGAGGTCACGCGAACCTCCTCATCTGCTGGGGCTGGTTCCTGGTTTTCAGCTTCTCCTTGATTTCGCGCCGGCGCGCTCGGATCCGCTCCACATCGATGGGCCAGGTGCCGTAGGTATGCGCGGTTCGGTACATCGTCTCCGTGTTCTCCGGGGGAATAAGGTCGTGGATCTCGCTGGAGGAACCGACGAAGAGCCCGGCGTCGGGACCGATGCGTTCCAGAAGCTCGAGCGTCTCGTCCTCGACGTCGAACAGGTTCCCAAGCGGCAGGGTGACCTCGCAGCAGACGTTGCCAAAGAGCAGCTTGTCCGGGTAGCGGGCGTGGAGCTCGAAAATGTCGTTGCACCCGTTTCGCTCGACCGGATGCAGGCCATCCGCCCCCAGGGTTTCGAGGATGATGGGAAGGGCGGCTCCGTACTGACCGTCGGTGTGAAAGAGGAACTTCAGCCCCCCGTCATGCACGGGGTCCATGATCCAGTGCCAGCGTGGCACCGCCTGTTCGGTGATGAACCGGGGGCTGAAGATCGGGCCGCCGGAACCGCAGATGTCTTCTCCCATGAAGAGAAGCGGGGACGAGGGGTGTTCGGCATAGACCTGCGCGATGTACGCGGAGAACTTGCCCGTGCAGTCCATGATGCGGCTGATCAGCTCGGGCGCGTCGTAGATGGCCTGCGCAAAGAGCTCCATGTCCATGTACGAGTATGCATCGGTGACGGGCCCTTCCACTCCGCCGACCCAGACCAGGTCGTGGCGGTCACATACTTCCTTGATGTATTTGATGAACGGGGTGAACCACTCACGGACCTCCTCGAGCTTCGGGGGATTCGGCATGTGACGCTCCAGCTCCTTCAGGGTCGTGAAGGGCCGCTGCGCGATCCACGCGGTCCCGCCCTTCTGGTCCACTCTCCAGTTGCCAGGATCCACGCCGAAGAACCGGATCCAGTTGACGATCTTCGACCCCATCCAGTGGTTCACCGGATCGTACGCGTAGCGGGTCATGTCCAGCCCGATGGCGTGGAAGGCCCTGGCGTTCATTTCCGCGATCTGCTCAAAGGTGTATTTCCGCGAAGGATCGTAGCCGCCGTAGCGAACCAGGACCTGCTCATTGTCGACAAAGTCCCACGTGAGCACCCGGTCGACGGGATCCCGGTTGAGTGCGCGGGTGAAACGCTCGAGATTTTTCATGCTCACCTCCCTGTGTCAGGTCTTGCGAAGCTGGTCGAGATACACGGCGGCAAGAAGTACGATGCCCGTGGCGATCCACTGGTAGTACGAAGGCATGCCCACCATGATCAACCCCGACTGCAGAACGCCGACGATGGCCACTCCGATGAGGCTGCCCCAGATCACCCCCTCGCCGCCGGCGATGGAAATGCCTCCCAGCACACACGCGGCGATCGAGTTGATCGGGTATTGCGAGCCCGCGTCCACCTGGGCCGAACCGAGGCGTGAAGCGAGCACCATGCCGCCCAGCCCGGAGAGCAGGCCGCTCAGCGTGTAGACGAGGATGCGCATCCGGTCCACGTTGATCCCCGAAAGCCGCGCCGCCTCGGCGTTGCCGCCGATGCTGTACACGTAGCGGCCGAACACCGAGAACCTGAGGATGAGGTAGAACAGGGCGTACAGGACGATCAGGATGAGGATCGGGAGGGGGATGCCGAAGACCCGGGTGGTGCCCAGGAACCTGAAGCTGGGCAGGTTCACCCCGATGGCGAAGCCGCCGCTCACCAGGAAGACCACGCCGGAGAGAATCGTCATCATGCTGAGGGTCGTGATGAGGGCGTTGATCTTCATCTTCGTGATCAGCAGCCCGTTGATCAGGCCGATGCCCGTCCCCGCCTTATCTCATTCCGCCTCAGCACCTCCTTCCGCGGTCAATCGTAGTACAGCATCCGCAGGTAGTATTGCTTCTCAGCGAGCTCTTTTTCGATGCTCGCCCCCTCGAAAAGGACTTTTTTTACCGCATCGACGCACAAGAGCATTGCCTTTTCGAACATCGGGTTGCGCGCATTGAGCGAGTGGGAGTGGCGCAATTGCTCGCGGAAGGTGGAGAAAAACTCCCCGGTGAACTCCGGCGCGGCAAGCATCTGCCGGTTGGGAGGAAGGAATCCGATCTGGGAGCAGTACCAGCCAGAAAGCTCGGGGTCCATGGTGAGCGCCTCCACGAAGCGCGCGGCGTACAGCTTGTTCGAGCTCTGGGAGCAGATTGCCAGGGCGTGATTGTAGGTCCAGGACTTCGAATCAGCATTCGACTGGACCGGGTTGAGCAGCACCTGGAAATTCGCTTCGAATGGCGCGCCGGTGGCTTCCTCCATGAGGTACTTGATCCAGGGCCCATCCAGGAGGAAGCCGATCTGGTTTTCCGCGAATCGTTTGCGGATTGTCCAGATGTCCGAGGTGAAAAGCCGGGTACCCGCGACGAACTCTCGCAGCCAGGTGAAGCCCGCGATGTTCTCCGCGGAATCGAACTTCAGTGTTCCCTGGTCATCGATGAACTCTCCGTGGAACGCCTGCAGGAACGTGTATATGTTGAGGTAGTCGGTCTCCACCCCCGGGGTGTACCAGAGGCCGAAGGCCGCCGGCGCATCCGGGCCTTCAAGGGCGCTGATCTTCCCGCAGTACTCCTGGAACGTGGAGAGAGTCATGGGCGAACAACCGTGCGGCTCGATCCTCGCGGCGCGCAGGACATTGCGGTTGGCGATGAGGGAGATGGGGCACAGTCCCCACGCGACGGAATAAATCCGGTCCTGGCAGGTGCCGCCGAACAGGTCCTGCCCCGGCAGCCGTGAGGAGATGTTGTCCTTGCTGAGGAGTCCCTCGAGAGGCTGCAGAGCGCCCGAGGAAGAGAAGAAGCTGGTCCAATGGGAAACGATCTGCGCGATGTCCGGCGCCCGGCCGCTGGAAATGAGGCGCGTGAGCG
>JBEKXR010000483.1:0-3453 GCA_049511935.1 Spirochaetia bacterium
ACGCAGGCGCCCGGAACGTAAACCCGCCTTCGGCGGCGCGCTGAATCCGCCTTCGGCGGCGCGCTGAATCCGCCTTCGGCGGAGCGCTGAATCCGCCTTCGGCGGCGCCTTAATCCGCCTTCGCGCACGCGGCGGCGATCCTGCAGGCAAGCCGCACATTGTTGTGATAGAGATTCACGTTGGTCTCCAGGGATGCGCCGCCGGAGAGCTCGACGATCCGCGAGAGAAGAAACGGCGTAACCGCCTTGCCGCTGATTCCCTGGTCCGCAAGCTCCTCCGTCGCCCGCACGATCCACGCGTCCACGGTGTCTCGCGGGATCTCCTGCCCGGCCGGCACGGGAAGCGCCACGAGGATTCCCTGGGGCAGTCCGAGGGAGCGCTGTACGCCGAGCATGGCCGCCACCTCTTCGGCCGCGTCCACGCGTAAAGGAGCGGGAAGCCCGCTGGAGCGCGAATAGAACGCGGGGAAATCGGGCGTACCGAAGCCCACCACGGGCACGCCGAGAGTCTCCAGCATCTCCAGGGTCTTGGGGATATCGAGGATCGCCTTGGCCCCGGCGGACACCACGCAGACCGAGGTCGACGCGAGCTCCATGAGATCCGCGGAGATGTCAAAGGTATCCGACGCGCCCCGGTGGACACCCCCGATGCCTCCCGTGGCGAAGACGTCTATCCCGGACCGGAATGCGGCGAACATGGTGGCGCTCACGGTGGTCGCGCCGGTGCGACCCGCGGCCAGGGCCCACGAAAGGTCCCTCCGTGAGACCTTCAGGACATCGCTCTCCGTCGCCAGCCGCTCCAGCTCGCTTTCCTGCAGTCCGACGGTGATCCGGCCGTCCAGCACCGCCACCGTGGCGGGAACCGCGCCCGAGGCGCGCGCGATGGCCTCTGCCGTCATCGCCGTGTCACGGTTTCGCGGGTAGGGCATCCCGTGGCTGATGATCGTGGATTCGAAGGCGACGACAGGTCGGCGGGATTCGAGGGCCTCGCGCACCTCTGCAGAAATCCGCAGGCGTTCTGTCACGACGATCCCCTCGACAACCGCTCCTCGACCCTGTCCATGGCGGCGCGCACCGCGTCCTGCATCTCCCGGCCTTCATGGAGAAAGGAGAGAAGGAAGGCGAGAAGCTGGTCCCCGGCACCAGTGGTGTCCGGCGCGCTGACGACCGCGCGTGGAGGAAAGTCCACGCACCGGCCTTCGCTGTACAATCGGGTCCCTGCCGGTCCGCGCGTGACCAGCAGGTGGGCGATTTCACGATCCTCCATGAACCGCAGGGGGTCCACGCCGCCGGAGGCGGATTGGGCGCCAAAGGCATTCAGCTCCTCAGTGGTCGGCGTCGTGAGAAACAACTTGCGCAGGGCCTGCACATGGCGGCGTGTTTTTTCCACCGAAACCGGTTCGAAAACAACCCGGGTCCGGCCCGCGTAGCGGTCCACGAGGCCGGCGAGCAGGCGGGGTGAGAGATTCGCGTCCAGCACCAGATAGTCCTCGGCACTCGGCTCGCCGATCTCCCGCATCACGAAATCGGGTGTCAACGCCTGTTCGACGATGCGAAAATCCGACGCGGCGACCTTGAGGCTGCCGCTCTCCATGAGCGCGAGGTACAGCGGGGGTCGCGCGTCCCGGCCCTTCACCTCCTGGATGGTGACGTCCCCGTCGGCCTCCAGTGTCTCCCTCGCCCAGCGCGAGATCGGGTCCGAGGCGAGCGCGGTAATGAACCGCCGCGGGGTCTCGAGGTTGCTGAAGATGCGATACCCCACGCCCCCGAGACCGAGGCGGATATCCGACGGGTTTGAGGTCCCGTCGAGGAAACGCTCCCGCACCGCAACCATGTCGATGGCGACCGCCCCGACAACCCAGATCATGCCGGCTACGATGCGCCATCCCCTGGTCCCTGTCAATTCTCAGCCCGATGGTATAGATTGATGACTCCGATGGCACAGACCCGCGCGGGCAAAGACCCGGATATCCTTCTGAAGGGCGGACTCATCGTCGACGGGTCGGGCGGCGCCTCGTACACGGCGAATATTCTCATCCGTTCGGGCAAGGTTGCCCGCATCTCCCCTCGGGCGCTTCGGTCCGCGGGCGTGATCATCGAATGTGCCGGCAGGGTCGTCGCACCGGGGTTCATCGACGCGCATTCCCACCTGGACTGGCACATCCCCCTCAAGGGCCACGATGAGCTGAAGTATCCCTTTCTCGCGCAGGGGATCACGACCGTCGTCGCGGGCAACTGCGGCCTTTCGGCGGCGGGATTCCGCGAAGGAAGCGCCTGGAAGGAGCGGGTCTCTGCGATGCTCGCCGTAGGGCCGCCCGCGGCGCTCAATCTGGCGGCAAGGCGGAATCCTCAAGCGGCGCGGAATCCGCCTTCGGCGGCGCGGAATCCGCCGCTGGCGATGCAGTGGGACACGGTGGCCGAGTATCTCGCCCGGCTGGAATCCTCCGGCACGAGTCAGAATATCGCCCTGCTCGTCGGCCACGGCTCCACGCGCGCTTCCATCCGGGGCAATGACGCATCACCCCTGCACCCTTACGAGATCATGGAGCTGCTGTGGCTCCTGGAACACGCGATGGACCAGGGTGCGCGCGGGGTCTCCCTGGGCCTGCAGTACGAACCCGGCGCCTTCGCGCGGCCGGACGAGCTGCGCGAGGTTGCGCGGCTCGTGAAGAAAAAGGGCAAGATCCTCGCCGTGCACCCCCGGGCGTTCGCGCCAGTCCGGCGCGGGCAGTCCCTGCAGGCGCTCACGGAGGTGATCGATATCGCCCGCGCAACGGGTGTGCGGCTTCAGGTCTCGCACCTCTTCTTCGCCGGGCCCCGGGCCTGGCGCACTGCGGAGGCGGGGATTGCGGCCATCGACGCTGCCCTGAAGGAAGGTCTCGATATCGGGTTCGACGTGACCCCCTACCATTGCGGCGCGTCGGTGATCGGGGTCGTCCTGCCCTCCTGGTTCCTCGCTCGCGGTTCCGCGGGCTTCGGGGAGGCCTCGTCGCTGCGCCGGCTGAAGCGCGAACTCCGCGTCGCCGAACGGCAGATCGGTTTCGGCCCGGCGAATATCCAGGTCACGAACACGCTCGACCCGGAGCTCGCCGAGCACAACGGGCGATTCCTGCACGACGTCGCACGGATGCGCAGGATGGCCCCCGTCGATGCCCTCATCGACCTTTCGCGCCGCAGCGGCGGCCATGCGAAGGTGCTGCTCCACCACGACAGCACCGACAGGATCGTGGAGGCCCTCATACGGCATCCCGCCGCCCTCTTCATGACCGATGCGTGGGTCGAGCATTCCGGCGTGCAGAACCCGGCGGCGTACGGCGCGTTCCCGCGGCTGCTCCAGCTCGCGCGGGATCGGCGGCTGCTTCCCCTCGAGGAAGCGGTGCGGAAGATGACGGGCGCCGCCGCGGAGCGCTTCGGGCTCTCCGGCCGCGGACGGCTGGCCGAGGGCCTGCCTGCA
>JBEKXR010000484.1:0-3453 GCA_049511935.1 Spirochaetia bacterium
AGCAGTCGCCGCGGTTCATAGACCTTTTCCAGCACGTGTTCTTCTTTCATCGCTCACCACCGTGACTTCTCTTCCCATCCACGATTGCCGGGCGTCAGTGGCCTTGTGGGCTTCGAGCCGGGCTCCCTCCACCTCCTGGGTCCCTTCCCGTTCGGTATCCTTGGTTGGATTCGGCAGCCCCCGCGCGGTTTTCTGGCTCACTTCACTTCCGCTCTCTTTCGGCTCTTGGATGTCGTCACCATCACCTCTCGTTCACGCCTTCCCCTGTCGCGCCGACGATGTGCGACAGCCGAGTTCGGTTTCCTGAGAGCTTCCAGTCCTCGGGCCTGATGTATGGTGCCTTCGCAAGCGGCGGGTTCTCAACCGGATTTCTTTCCACTCCCTCGTCCTCCCGGTCCACAGGGTTTTCTTCTCCGCTCTGTTGTCAGGTTTCCCAGGCCCTGTCTCTTCAGTACTACGCGTGAATCTGTCTCCCTCTGCCCCCTGCCCGCTTCGGGGTTTCCTTATAGGGTGGGGTTTTCCGTCATGAGTTTTGCAGCCTCTCATGACACGGCAGGAGGGTCTCCCTGGGTAAGACGCACCGCCTCCCCAGATGCCGTCCGGCTTCACATCGGTTCGGTTCACCGGATATCAGGTCTCGCTCTCTCATGCCTGCTCGACCTCCTCCCCGACGCCATGGAGCCGGTTCGCTGTTCGCTACGTACCTGGGTTCTACCTCATACTTCCTCCGGACCCGCCACCACCTGGTGTGAGAGATGCGGGTTATCTGTTATACCGGTGCGGGCATTCCCCTGGATCGGGGGATCAAAAGTGGCCGAGTTGCGCCTGCTTTTCCCGGGACAACCTCGAGTCGAGCGTGACGGCATCGCAGTCCCGCTGCGGCGGCGCAAGGTGCTCGCCCTCCTCGCCTACCTCTCCATTACGGCACAGCCGCACAGCCGCGACGAACTCGCCGAGCTCCTCTTCCCGAGGCAGGACCGGGATCGCGCCTATTCAGACCTCCGGCAGTCTCTTTCCTACCTGCGGAACTCGATCGGTGAGAGCTGGATCGAAAGCGATTCCCGCACCGTCTCGTTCCGCCGGCTGAAAGGCATGATCCTCGACACCGTGGAGTTTCGGGGACTCCTGAAGCGGGCTGGCGCGAATCTCCTCGCTCCCGATGGCGGGATCGAGCTTCTCGCGAAAGCCGCGCGACTGTACCGAGGCTCCTTTCTCTCCGGCTTCTATCTGAAGGACAGTCCGGCCTACGAGCAGTGGCAGACCGCACAGGAGGAAAGCCTTCGCCTGCAGTGTACCGCCGCGCTCGAGCGGCTGATCAACGCCCACGATCGGCGTGGTGACCTAGCGTGCGCGATCGAGTGGGCGCGCGCTGCTATTGACGTGGACCCGTTGGCGGAAGGTTCGCACCGCAGGCTGATGCTTCTGCTGGCGGCCGCGGGGCAGCGCGCGCAGGCGCTGAGGCACTACGACCGATGCCGCGCGATCCTGTCCGAGTCCCTCGGCGGGGAGCCCGAGGTGGAAACAGAGGCGCTTCGCCAGGAAATCCTCGCCGGCAGCATCGCCGTGACGAAGCGGCCCGCGGCGCCAATCGCTTCCCCGAAGGCTGCCCCCGGCGCGCCCCCGGCGCCCCAGGCACGCGCTGAGGGGCTCATGGTCGTCGCTTTCTCCGCGGGCGAGCAGGACGCGGCGAGAACCGCCCGGAGACTCCAGTCGTCCGGCGGCGCCGTCACTTCCCCGTCTTCCTCGGAAGTAGAGGCCCTGTTCTCCTCCTCGGCCGCGGCGCTGGCAGCCGCGCTCAAGATCTCGCTTCTCGCCTCCCGAGCAGCCCGCCAACCCACGGGTGAGCGGCGAGGGAAAGAGCGCCTGCCGTACCGCATCGCGATCCATGCGGGTGAGACGGGAGAGGCGGGGAGGGGATCGACGCAGCCGTTGCGGCAGCGCGCCTTGTCGCTGCTTCGCGCCGCCCACGAGGGGCAAGTCCCGGTGACCGGCGCGGCGGCGAGCCGCGCCTCAGATGAGTTGCCGCAGGGTGTGACCCTTCGACACCTGGGCTCCCATCGGCTGGACGATCTTGGCCCACCCCTGTCGATCCAACAGCTGGTACACCCGAAACTTCACTCTAGATTCCCGCCTTTGAAGACGCTTGAGGCCCGGCCGGGGAACCTGCGCACTCAGCCCACGCTCCTCATCGGGCGCGATCGCGAGCTGGAGGCCGTCACCTCTCTCGTTCGGCGGGAAGAGGTGAGGATCGTGACGCTCACCGGCCCGGGCGGAATCGGAAAGACGAGACTCGGGCTGCACGCGGCCGCACGGTTGGCATGGGAGTTCGCGAACGGCGCGTGCTTCGTCGATCTCGCCGTGGTGCGGGAACCGTCGCATCTCGCATCGGCCATCGCATCGAGCGTCGGCCTCCGGGAACCTCCGGGGGACATTCGGCCCTTCCACGCGGTGCTGCTCGAGCATCTCGGCCACCGGAAGATGCTGCTGGTGCTGGACAATTTCGAGCACCTCATGCCCGCTGCCCCGCGCGTCGCGGAAATCGCGCACGCCTGCGCCGGGGTGAAGCTGATCGTTACCAGCCGGGAGCGGCTCCATCTTCAGGGTGAGCACGAGATTCCAGTGCCTCCGCTCGCTCCCGCGTCCTCCGGGGATGAGTGCGAGGCGGTGCACCTGTTCACGGAGCGCGCGCGTGCCGTATACCCCGAGTTCACCCTCACCGCTGAAAATGCTCCTATCGTGGCCGACATCTGCGAGAGGGTCGACGGCCTGCCGCTGGCCATTGAGCTGGCCGCCGCGTGGATCAAGATCCTGCCGCTTCCCGTCATCCGGGAGCGGCTCGCCCAGCGTCTGCAGCTTCTGACTCGGGGAGCCAGCGATCTTCCCAACCGCCAGAGAACCTTGCGAACCGAGATCGCGTGGAGTTGCGATCTGCTCGAACCGGACGAGAAGCGCCTGTTCCGCAGGCTCGCGGTCTTTCCCGGGGGATGCGCGCTCGAGGCGGCGGAAGTCGTCTGCCGGGAGCCGCGCGCTCTGGACCTCATGGCTTCCCTCGTGGACAAGAACCTGGTCCGGCGACAGCGCGCCGACGGCTGTGAGCGTTTCCGCATGCTCGAGACCATACGCGAGTTCGCCTCCGAGCAACTGGAGGAAAGCAACGAGGCGGCCGAAACCCGCCGGCAATTCACGGGCTGGGCCCTGCACGTGGCTGAAGACGCGGAGCGCGGGCTCTTCGGCGCCGAGCAGATCCGCTGCTTCGATCGCCTGGAAGCCGAGCGAGACAACCTCGGCGAAGCCCTCGCCTTGCTGTATGCCCAGCGCAGGGCGGGGGAGGGCACCCAGCTGTCCGGCGCGATGGGGTGGTTCTGGTTCAGACGGGGCCATTTCACCCTGGGCGCGTACTGGCTGGAGCGGTTTCTCGCCATCCGAGACGCGACGGTAGAGCCGGCCGTGAGC
>JBEKXR010000485.1:0-3451 GCA_049511935.1 Spirochaetia bacterium
GGATTCGTTTCACTCGTCCTCGATGCGACCATCCGCAGAGCCAGGTACTCGCGCAGGGCCCGGCTGTCCTTCGGCAGCGAGACCCGCCACAACGCCGCGTGAGGGCATTCGAGGGATTGATCCCCCACGGCGAGCACAAAGGCGAAGTCGTATCTCTTCTCCGCGATGTCGTAGGCAAGCCTGTCGGCGAACGCGCCCTCCGGCTCCCCGTGCAGGAAGCGCACCAGGGCGGAGCGCGCGCTCGAGCTCCACGACACGCTGCGCCGCGCCCCCTCTTCCCACACGGCCGCCCCCGGCCACGACTCCGATTCGCTCATCTGCTCCAGAGGCTCGATGAGCAGCCGGGCATCGTCCCTCGGGATCTCCGCCTCGGTGCTCCTCAGCCGGGCGTCGAGCAGCTTTCCCGGGTCCTCCTCGATGGCGATCGCATACACAGCCTGCAGCGGGTCTCCGGAGGAGGGGAGGGTTCTGGACAGGAAGCGGCTTGCCCGCACCACGGGATCCAAAATCGCCTCCGCCACGTAGCGGGCGTTCAGCAAGGGCTGGGCGGCAGAGATGCTGCAGGCGGCAAGCTCGGCAAGCTGGGAGACGGTTGGGGCGGCGGCCGTGGGATGCACCTTGTACAGCACGAGCATCCGTACGAGCCTGCGCGCAAGCGCGCGGTCCTCCTCGGATTCAAGAGCCGTCCCGATCACCTCGTCCAGGTGGGGCACGATGCGGCGGGGGTAGGCGTGGAAGGCGGAGAACTCGGCCAGCCGGGCGGCGAAGTGATCGTAGATGCTGTCGGGGCCCAGCAGCTCGGTGGCCGGCCTCGAGAGAATCCCGGGAATGCCGCGCGCCGCGTCACCCGCGACACGGGAGTGGACGAAGTCCACGATGCCGCGATGCTGCGAGAAGAGGTCCCCCAGCCCCTCGAGCATTGAGAGCGTCGCCGGGTGCACCGGGTAGCAGGCGCGAAAGTCGTCGAAGGCAGCGGAGAAGGTCACATACTGGCTCTTGTAGTGCTGGTAGATCCGCGCGATCTCCTCGTCGGCGCCTGGCTTGCGCCGGACGAGTCTTCCGCCGATGAGGGAGCGGACGTGCACCGTGCTCAGACCGAGCCTGACGGGGAACCTGTCCTTGATTTTCCTGAGGATGGCCTGCGAGACGTCGCCCGTGGCTTCGATCGACTCCTGCACGGCTGCGACGATCCACAGGGGCTGCCGGGAGGCAAGCTCGCCAAGGAGCTGCAGTGTGCGCGCATCCTCGTTGAGCGCCTGCGGGGTCGCCTTGGAGCGGAAGAACTCCGACAGCTCGTCGATCAGGAGGAAAAGGCCGTCGAACCCCGCCTCCTTCACCCGGTCGAGGAGACGCGTGAAAGCCCCCAGCCGCTGCTCGCCGCTTGCACCCCCGTCAGCGCGGGCTTCGTCGGCAGCGCCCCGCGGCGGAAGTCTCGCGGTCACTGCGTCGATGACGATGGACTCAAGCGTGGTGGCGGCCCGGAAGTTCACCAGGGAGATATCGACGGGCAGAAACCGTTTGCCGCTCTCGTCCAGGCGCTTCAACCCCGCGTGTCTCTGGTCCAGCGGATCGCGCGCCTCGCCGCCGGCCAGCCACGCGAAGAGCGCCGCGAGGAAGTGGGACTTGCCCGAACCGAAATCACCCTGCAGGAAATAGGCCTGGCCGCGCCCGCTCGAAAGGGCTTCGGCGAGCACGGAGAAATGCGCCGCCGCCTCCGGCGTGAACACGAAGCTCGCGGCGATCTCCCCTGCGCTCGAGCGGCCCTCCTCAAGCCGGATCACCGTCCGCACGGGCGGGACATCGATCAGGTCGCCGATCTTCAAAGACACGTCACCCACGCTCACGATGGACTCTCCAGCTTCCGCCGCAGGGTCCTGATTCGGCCGTACAGGCCCTTCGCCTCGGGATGCAGGCCCAAGAGGGTGGTGTAGAAGTTGATCGCCCGTTCCGTCTCGCCCATCCGCTTGCACGCCGCCTCGTAGCTTGAATGCAAGTAGATGTCCGTGGGCTCGTCTCGCAGCAACTCCTCCAGCATCGGCAGCGCCTCGCTCTCCCTGCCGGATTTCGCCAAAAGAAACGCCTGCCTTTTCTGGATACGCAGGCCCACGCCCTGGGCTTGCAGCTTTTCGTACTCTTTTAGAGCCGCCTCGGGCCGTCCCGCCTTTCGGCACAGGGAAGCATAGATCTCGCGGTACACGGACGGGAGCGAGGGGATGCGCAGGGCGCGCTCCATCCGTTCGATCACCGGCGCAAGGCCATCCCGCTCGACCTCCAGGTCGGTGAGGGCCCAGAGCGCCGGCGGATGATCGGGGGCACGCTCGAGCCATCGCCCGCACTCGGCAATCGCCTCCTCGCGCCTGCCCAGCCCGGCGAGAGCCTTCACCTTCCAGGGAGCGCTCTCCTCTTCGGGCAGCGCCCATTCGGCGAGCAGCGACAGCGCCTCCTCACAGCGCGAAAGCCGCGACAGGCATTCGAGCGCTCCCTTTCGAGCCCGTGCGGCGACCTTGCCGAAGACGAGAGCCTCGCGGTAGTGCGCGAGGGAACCCTCCACTCTGCCGAGCCCCAGGAGGGAGTCAGCCGCAACCATGATGGCATAGGGGTTCGACGGATCTGCCGCAAGGGCCTGTGTGGCGGCGGACAGGGCCCGCTCGGGCTCCCCGGCCTTGACCAGGGCGACGGCCTGCTGGGTCAACCAGAACGGGTCCGAGGAAGAGCTTTTCTGGCATTCCTTCTCCGCCAGGCCCGCCGCGTCTCTGTATCGCTTCTGCTTCAGGAGCTGCTGGAACTCGCCGAATGCCTCGCTCATGCGCGGCTAGAGTAGCCCATTTTATGCGCGCGTAGCGAGCCGGGCCAGTACGTCCGCCAACGAATCCAGCGCGGCTGCGTCGGCGAACTTTACGCTCATTCGCCATCCGCCGTCCTCGGTTCGTTCCATGCATTCGGAGAGAAGCGTCTTCATCTGCTCTCGCATCTGGTTGCCTGCCGGGCTACTGGCCTGGCCACCGCCCTGGCTGCCTGGCGCCGATTCAGCGCCGCCCGCTTCTCCCAGCAGCTCCCCGATGAATCGGAACGCGGCGCCCAGCATCTCTCCTCCCGCACGCGCAACCGTCTCCTTGCGCGCTTTGCCCTCCGCGCGGACCCGGGTTGCCCCGATCTCATCGATTGGCGCAGCGGGTTTCTCGCCGATGAGGACCTCCAGCCTGCGCTTCAGCTCGTCGATACTTCCCGTCAGCGAGACTTCCTTTACGGTGGAGTCCGGGTCGAGGGCCGCGAGGGCGAGGGTCTGCTTCGCCGAGAGAGTCGAGAGCATGCCTTCCTCGATCGTTCCTTCGGTCACGAGGATGTACACGTGCACCGGCCGCTTCTGGCCCATTCTGTGCGCGCGGGCGATCCTCTGCTCGAGCACCGCGGGATTCCATGGCAGGTCGACGTTGACCACCGTGTCGGCGGC
>JBEKXR010000486.1:0-3451 GCA_049511935.1 Spirochaetia bacterium
AAAAATCGCTATCAGTTAATCTGATGCAAGATCCTTGCTGATTGAGATTGAAATCTCCATGATTGTTCCTTACTCTCGGGCAGGACCAGATATGGCAAAGACGCCAGGTTTTCCCCCCACCCTGGGTATCGATATCGGCAGCCTTTATCTGAAGATCGTTCGCTTCCAGGACGGCCAGATACGTTCTTCCCTGTACGAGGAGCACCAAGGGCAGCCTTTCTCCCTGCTCTCTAGAGCCCTTCCGCGGTTTTTGAACGGTGACCCGTTGAGAGTGGGGATAACAGGGGCCCTTGCCCACACCGTCGCCGATTCCCTGGCTCTGCGGCCCATAGAGACGGAGAGCTCCCTCATCCGCGCGGTGAAGCAGAGGGCTCCGGATGTCAGGAACATCATCGACATCGGCGGCGCGAGCCTGTCCCTGATCCGCCTGAATGCG
The DNA here is from genome assembly GCA_049511935.1 of Spirochaetia bacterium. Classification (GTDB taxonomy): domain Bacteria; phylum Spirochaetota; class Spirochaetia; order SZUA-6; family Fen-1364; genus Fen-1364. The sequence continues at coordinate 437 of JBEKXR010000486.1, forward strand.
AGCGGAGAGCTGGAGGGGCTAAGCAGGAACTCGCTGTGCGCCGCGGGAACAGGCTCTTTCCTGGATGAACAAGCGGCGCGGCTCGGCATCTCCTACGACGACCCTGACGCCATGCTCTCCGTCGAAGACCCCCCCGTGATCGCCACCCGGTGCGCGGTATTCGCAAAATCCGATCTCATCCACCATCAGCAGAAGGGAAGGACCCGGGCCGAGTGCTGGAGCGGTCTCTGCCAAGGCATGGTGCGGACCCTGCTCAACGCCCTGCTCAAGGGGCGCAGGCTTCAGGGCTTGACCGCCGTTGTGGGCGGGGTATCCCGCAATCGCGAAATCCTCCGCCGCCTGATGTCCCTCTACGGCGAAGGGATCCTCCACTTCGACGACGGTCATATCATGGCCGCCTGCGGTGCCGCTCTCCTTGCCAGGGACACGCTGCATCCCTCCCGTCTGGAAAAGTGCCATCCGGAGGGGCGCCCCCGCGATCGCCGAGAACTGGCCATGCGACCCCCCCTCACCTTGAACCGCTCCATCTACCCCTCCTGGGACGTGCTCGAGTCGTACACCGATGAGCACGGAACCGAGGTGAGGGTGAGCCGGGTCCCGCCGACGGGGATCCTCCCGTGCTTTCTGGGCATCGACATCGGCTCCACGAGCACCAAGCTCGCGGTCATCGACGGGCAAGGCGATGTGATCCTGGACGCGTACCGCAAGACCGGGGGAGACCCGCTGGAGGCAGTGAAGCTGCTGTTTGCCGCGCTCCTCGACCTGGGATGCCGGAGGCGCTTCTCCTTTGAGGTGCTGGGCTGCGCGACCACCGGTTCCGGCCGGAAGATGGTCGGGATGATCGTAGGCGCCGACCGCATTGTGAACGAGATCACCTGCCACGTGACCGGCGCCGCGCGGGTCGAACCCGGGATCGACACGATCTTCGAGATCGGAGGCCAGGATTCCAAGTACGTGCGCACCAGAGACGGAAAGATCCTCGACGCCGCCATGAACTATGTGTGCGCCGCGGGCACGGGTTCCTTCGTCGAGGAACTTGCGCGCAAGCTCGGATACTCCGTGCAGGAGGTGGGGCCCGCCGTGATGGGCATCGCTCCGCCTCACACATCGGACCGCTGCACCGTGTTCATGGAGCAGGATGTGAATCATCTGTTGAGTATGGGATCGAGCAAGGAGGAGGCACTGGCCGCGGTCCTGTACTCCGTCGTGCAGAATTACCTCTACAAGGTCGTGGGAAACCGCGGCTACTCATCCGAGAAGATATTCTTTCAAGGGGCGACCGCGCGGAACCCCGCTCTGGTGGCGGCTTTCGAGAATCTCCTCGGCGTCGAGATGGTTGTCTCTCCCTACGCCCACGTCATGGGCGCGTGGGGAGCGGCGCTCATTGCGCGGCAATCCGACGGTGAGGGCAAATGGTCCCGGTTCAAGGGACTCGACCTTTCACGCAGGAAGGTATCCTTGCGAAATGAGCGCTGCAGGCTGTGCGCGAACGATTGCGAGATCACCTACTGCAACCTTGAGGGAGAGAGCGCGGAGACATCCTGGGGTTACCTCTGCGGGAGGGAGCCGCAAGAGAGCCGGGTGAGGGATAATCCTCATTTCAGGTTCTTCCGCCTCCGAGAAACGCTTTTCCGCACGGCGGGTCTCACCGCTGGGCTTCCCGAAGACGCCCCCCTCATCGCGATACCGGCATCCCTTACCTCTCACACGTATCTGCCCCTGTGGCGAGGGTTCTTCGGTGCGCTGGGATGCAAGGTCAGGACTTCCGGGCAAACGAACGGGGAGATAAAAAAGCTCGGGGCCGAGGTTTCGGGGGGCGAGTTCTGCTTCCCCGTGAAGGCCGCCCTCGGTCACGCGCGCTGGTTGGCGGAGAACGGCGAGGCGGCGTTTCTTTTCGTGCCCCACATGGTGGCCGCTCCCCCCAACGGCTACACCACCAACTCTTATTTCTGTCCCTACGTCCAGTCCTTCCCCTCCCTGGTGAGGGCTTCCCTCGGCCTGCACGGGATCGATACCACGAGGATACTTGCACCGGTGATAGATTTCCGTTGGAAAACCGAGATCCAGATAACCGAGCTGTTCGAAAAACTCGGCTGCGCCCTGGAAAAAGACAGGCGGTCCATCGAACGGGCTTGGGAGGCGGGGTGCGCGGCCCAGCTGGAGTTGGAGAAAGCCCTGTGGATGGAAGGGGAAGAGGCTCTCCGCGCCATCGGGAGCGAGGGACGCCCGGCAATCCTCATCCTCGGAAGGCCGTACAACACCTACGACGCGGGGGTCAATCTAGGCCTCGTGAGAAAGATTGCGGAGCTTGGCTTCACTGTCCTGCCTCTCGACCTATTCCCTAGCGAACCCTCCGAGCTGGGGGAGGCGCTTCGAAACATGTACTGGGGGTATGCCCAGAAGATCCTCCAGGCCGTGAAGCGCATCAGAGGCAGCAGCCGGATATTCCCTGTGTACTTCACCAACTTCAACTGTGGGCCGGACAGCTTCGTGGAGTCCTACGCCAGGTATCTTCTGGGCGACAAGCCGATGCTCGTGCTCGCGCTTGACGAGCACGACGCCGACGCCGGCTACATCACGCGCATCGAGGCATTCCTGGACGTGGTCAAAAGCTCCTCCGCGCCGCGGGCCGCGCCCGAGGTGATCATCCCGAGCTCGACGGATGAGGACTTCCGGAAGCGGACGATCTGGATCCCCAACATGCATCCCGCAGGGGCCCCGTTGTTCGCCGCCGGGTTCCGGTCTTTCGGGTACAGGGCGGAGGTCCTCCCCCTCGAGTCCGCGGAGTCCTTCGAGATCGGAAGGAGCCTGACGTCTGGAAGCGAATGCCTTCCCACGGCGGCCACAATCGGTGTGTTCGTGAAGAAGCTCACGGAAATCGGGGCCAGGCCGGGGGAACACGCCCTGTTCATGCCCACCACGAGCGGGCCTTGCCGGTTCGGCCAATACGCCCTCAAGCAGCGGATGATCCTCAACGGCCTCGGCTACTCAGACATCCCTATTCTTTCCCCCAGC
>JBEKXR010000487.1:0-3444 GCA_049511935.1 Spirochaetia bacterium
GCCTATCAGTACGGTGCCGAGATCACTTATCCCGCTCCTGAAGGAACGAGCAATGGCATTTTTGCACTGATGGTCCAGGCTTCGGGTTTGCTGATTGTCTTGATGGATGTGCTGCGAGGTACGTTTCACGATTCTTACATCCCGTCATTCATTGGCCTTGCGAGCCTGCTCGCATTGAGCGGCATTCTCCTCTTCTCCCTGAAGGAATCGCCGAGAATGCAAGGCGAGGTGAAGGCTGCTGCGCAGGGAAAATGAACGCTGCGAATTGCGCCGTGCCGGGCGCACCAGGGACAACCCGCCGCTTGTCACACAACCCGCCGGCGATTACCCTGGTAACCGAGGTCTGCACGCACAGCTTCGTCAAACCTGGAGGAGTCGATGATTCGTTATATATTCGATCCCGAGGTCATCCACGAATGCGCCATGACCGGCCTCGGCCGCGGGAAGCCGCAGATGTTCGACGTCATCGCCCGGGAGATCGAAAAGCGCTACCCGGGTCATATCGATCATTCCCAGCCCTGGATCTACAGCATCGCAGGCGGGGCCATGATCCAGATGAAGCTGTACTTCGCCTCACTCTGGGAATACGTCATGATCTGGGGCACGCCCATCGGCTCGGAAGGCCACTCGGGCCGGCATCGGGTGTCCTTCTGGGATACGGTCATCGACGGGGAAACCTGGTATTTTGCCGAAGGGCAGTTCGAAAAAAGGATCTATCGGCCGGGCGATCGGATATTCGTTGGCAAGGGACAGGCGTGCGGGATGAACTTCACCGACGGGGTGTGGGCGGTGGAGTACGCGCGCGGCCCGCTGCTCCTGAGCATGCCATTCGGGCTCGCCGACGAGCTGTTCAGCGCGCTGGACCTTTCCACGGCAATCCAGACCCTTTCCATGTACACGAGCCTCATCGGCCGTCACTGGGCGAACAAGGCCAATCGCGACTATCCCCTGCTCGTTCCGTTCAAGAAAACCGCCGCCCTGTTCATGAATCTCATCGGTCCCGCGGTCACGCGTGCGCTCACACCCCCTCCTCCGGTAGAGATCAACCCTCCGAAGGCGTCGAAGACGGTCACCGTGAGGCGCCCGCGCCGGTTGCAGACGAGCCCTCGCTCTGCCGGAAAGAGAGCGCATCCCGCCGGAACTACCGGAAGACCCGCACGAGGTCCTGCAGCGGCTCCTCCTGTTGTCCCTCGTGCGCGCCTTCGAGGGTGAACACGTTCAGATTGTCCATCGCGCGGGTCATCGCCACGTAGAGGAGATTGCGCACGAGGCTCGCCGCCGCACGGTCGTCGAAGTCTCCGCGCGGCGGGAGCGACGGAAGGTAGAGCAGCACCACGGCGAAGTCCAGGCCCTTGCTCGAATGCAGCGTGGACAGGCGGATCGTTGCGGTCTCCTTGAACGAGAACTCCTCGTCGCGGATGTTCGCGTAGCGGTAGCCGGCATGGCCGAGTGAGTCGCCGATCGTGGCGAGGTCCGTCTTCGTCGGCGCGAGGATGGCAATGTTTTCCGGGTCGTAGCCGAGCGTGTCGATGAACAGGGCGGTCTTCCTCAGCAGGAGGTGGAGAAGCTCCGTTCGCGTGCCCGCGGTGTACAGCTCGGGCGCCGGGCCGTCCCGGAACGCCACTGCCCCGGAACCCTCGTCCTCTTCCAGCCCGGAGAGGGCCCGGTATGCGTCCGCCACCGCCTGGATCGGCACAGTGTTCCGAAAGCTCGTGTGCAGCACCCTCGTGCGGCCCGAGATATCGACGCCCGCCCGCCGGTAGGGAGAGCTCACCCCGTAGATGCTCTGGCCCGTGTCGCCGGCCATGACCAGCCCGCGGCGGCTCATCAGCTTCAAGGCATGGAGATCCGCCGCGGTGAGGTCCTGGGACTCGTCCACGAAGGCGATATCGAGGTCCATTCCCGGCGCGTTTTCCGGACGAGCCATGAGGTTGTCGATGAGAGCAAGGCGCGAATAGTTCCGGCTCAGGACGCCGTCGTGCTCCATCGTCTCGACCATCCTCTCGCGGACTCTCCACACCGTCTCGCGTTGTCCCGTGCTCAGGGGCTGGCGCATTCCCCGTCGGGGGATACGCTCCTCGATGTATTCCCTGCGCGTCACAATGTTGGCAAAGATGAAGTCCTCGATCTCCACCGCGAGCTCCTGCGCCGAGAAGAAGCCCGTGGTGTTCAGCTTCGACGCAAGCCGCACGGCCGCGGCGTAGTCGATCTTCTGCTGTTTTCCCAGGAGCTTCAGCCGGTCCCGGAAGAAGCTGTCGGCCGTGAGAATCACGCTTCCCGCGTCGGGTTCCCGGAGAATCTCCGCCACGTATCGGTCGTACTTCACCAGGGTCCTGGTGTAGGTGAGGAATAGAATCGGCACGCCCGGGTGCAGATTCAGCTCGCTTTGCCGTGCCCGCACCGCTGCGCCAAACGCGTGCAGGAGCACGATCGTCTTCCCCGTTCCGGCGCCCCCCCGGATGAGGAAATCATGGCCCGGGCGAACGGCATCCACGGCTTCCTCCTGTTCGGCGGTAAGCCGCATGACGCCGCGTTCGTAATCCATGCGGGTCCTCGTATAGAGGGAGAACCGGCTCACGGTCTGCACATAGAGATCAAGATCACGATAGGTCTCCAGCCTTTTCGCGAGGATGTCTTTCTGCCGCTCACAATCGTCCACTTCCAAGTCGAGGACCGCCGCGCGCTCACTCCCGATTTCTCCGCGCTCCTTCTGGCGATCGCGCTCGACACGCAGGCGCAGGGCCTCCCCTTCCAGCTCTGCCAGGCGCTGCTTGTCCCGCGCCCACTCGGCGGACCGCGCGAGAAGCTTCCCATTGCTGGCCTGCGAATCCAGGATCTCGCCCTGGAGACGCTCGCGTTCGCTTCCCTCCCCCGGCGAGGCCAGTCTTTCCTTCCAGCCGAGGAGAGGCCGCGCGAGCTCATCCAGGGCGCGTGATTCGATCCTGCAGATCGCGCAGAAGCTCAGGAAGTTGTGCCGCGCAGCAAGCGCCTCTTCCTGGTCAAGGGACCCCCCGAACGTCCGCAGACGTTCCCGCACTTCGTGCTCCTGGATGAGAAGGCCGATGGTCCGCAGCTCTTCCCTCCGGTGTAGCCCGAGGCGGCGCGTGAAGCCGCGAAGAACATCAGCGAAGCCTTCGATTTCGCCAAGCTCCGGGAAAGTCTCCCGCACGTACTCTTCAATGAAAGAGTGCAGCCCCGATACCAGGCCGGTGGAATCCCCGTCCGCCAACCCGCTCAGACGCAGGAGACGTTCCTCCAGGGAAGGAGACAGACGCACCTTTCGCTCCATTGGTGCACACGATCATACCATGACCGCCCGGCGGGAAAAACCTCTTGCAGCGCAGGCGTCCGGGATTGTACGCTTTGACCCGGGTTGTGCGCATGAACGAGGAGAAGGCGCGGCTGGCGCTGGAAAACCAGGTCGAGGCATCGCTGCTCGATCTC
>JBEKXR010000488.1:0-3437 GCA_049511935.1 Spirochaetia bacterium
CCCATTGTCCTGCACGGCGAACCTCACGCGGCCGCCGCCGGTGGAAATCGCCACGGATACGGCCCCTCCCGGCGGGACGAACTTGACGGCGTTCGCGACGAGATTCGCGAGGGCGATCTGGACCCTCTGACCGTCACAGACCACGACGAGCGAGGGATCCGCGTCCCTCACCTCCAGGTTGACGTTCTTCTGCCGGGCCGCGGCCCGGGAAACTGCCACGGCGGATTCGACGATCTCCGCGGCCGCGTGCCGCCCCGGGGACAAGCCCGCGATTCCCGCGTCCAGCCGCGAGAGATCCAGGAGGTTCGACGTGATCCACTGCAGCCGCGAGAGCTGCCCCTGGCTCTCCCGGAGGAACTCCTGCCGCGCGGCGGGGTCGTCCGCGGCGCTTCCCTGCAGGAGCTCGTTGAAGGTCGCCAGCGCCGTGATGGGCGTGCGAAGCTCGTGGGACGCGTCGGCCACGAACCTCTTGAGGGAGTCGCGCTCGGCTCGGAGGTCGCGGAACGATGCCTCGAGGCTTTCCGCCATCCCGTTGAATTGTCGGGCGAGGTCCCCGATCTCGTCCCTGCGGGCGGCGCCGGCCCGGGCGGCGAGGTCTCCTCCCGCCATCCGGCGGGCGGTCCCGGCAAGGCTGCGAAGGGGGTCCGTGATCGTCCGGCCGATGAGGAACCCCGCGATCACCGCCACCACGAGAGCGCCGATTCCAGAGAAGAAGATCGCGTTTCTCATCGGACCGAGCGCCTGCTTGCTGAGGCTCAGGGGGCTGGACATCTCCACCCATCCGAGGGGCGCGTCGGGGGGACCGACGGGCAGTGTCGTCGAGAGAACCTGCCGTGTGGTCAGAGGCTCCGCCCCCGGCGCGGGAGAACCCGGGACATTTTCGAACACGAACCGCCGGCCCCACGGGGTGGGAACCCGCCGCGCAAACACGAACGACGTCCCCAGGGGGAGATCGCGCAGCAGCGGCATCAGCTCGCGCGGCCGCATCATCCGCATCCCGCGGGGCCGGCGGGGCATCGGGATGATGATCGGCAGCGACTCTCCCCGATCCTCCGGAAACTCGCCCCGGAACTCCGAGAGACCCGAGGGGATGAGCCACAGGAAATCGTCGGGAAGTCCCGGGTCGCCCGAGTCGGCGATGACGCCTCGATCGGGGTCAAGGATCCGTACGCGGGCGTCACCGAGGAACGCGGAAGTCGAGGCGAGCTCCTCGAGGGCGATCCGGCGGACCTGGGGCTCCAGGAAACGCTGCGCGAGATCCGCGATCTCGCGCGCGTTCGCCCTCAGGTACGCGCTCTCCTGTCCCCCGACGTAGCTCTGCACGATGGAAAGCGCAAGTGCTCCCATCAGCGTGACGGACAACAGGATGAGCAATGCGTAACTGGCCGCAAGCCTCCACCGGATCGATCGGAACATCCTGCCGGGGCCTCCCCTCAGAGTGTCGGCGCGTTTCCTTCGGCCGATGAGGCGCGGGGCAGGCCGCGCATGGCCGGAGGTCCGAACCCGCCGCTCAATGAAACGCCGAGCCACGCCTTTGCGGCGTCGTGGGGATTCTGGCCGAGGGTGACGGTGATATCCGTCTGTTTCCCGTCCGCCCTGCGGAACACCGTGACTGAGAGCGTGTCACCGGGCTTGTGCTTTCCCACTGCGTCGACCACCTGCTGGGGAGCGCTGACCGCCGCGCCGTCGACCTTCGTGACCACGTCACGCGGCTGGATTCCGGCCTTGGCCGCCGGGCCGTCCGCCGTCAGATCCACGACGATCGCCCCCGACATCATCCCGGGCCCCGGCATCCCGCCCCCGAACCTCGGGGGGGCCGGCATGTACTCCACGCCGAGGAAGGGTGCGTCCTTGTTCGGATTCTTTTCCAGGGTCACCTTCACGTCGTGTGCACTCTCCTGACCCCAGGAGGTCACCGAGAGTGTAACCGTGTCCCCGACCTTCTTCGCCGTGACGAGGTCCGCCAGGGGGTTCCGCGGATCCACGGTGGTCCCATCCACCGAGAGGATCAGGTCACCCTTCTTCAGACCGGCCTTCTCCGCCGGGCCGCCCGCCGTCACGCTCTCGACGAGCGCGCCTTCCGCCGGGAACATCGGGCCCCACCCGTCGTCACCCCGCATGCCGGGACCGTCGCCCCTGTACCCGTGCATGCCGTACCCGAAGTCCTCGTCCCCCATCATCCCGAGGCCGCCGCGGCCGGGGAGCGGAAGGATGCCGATCCACGGCCGTCCCGCCTGTGTGCCGACCGTCACGGTCAGGGTTTTCCCGACGTCTCCGTGGCGGAGCTTCACGGAGAGCGTGTCGCCCGCAGCGCGGCCGGCGAGCGCTTTCCGGAGCTCCGCTGCGTCGTTCACCGTCGTGCCGTTCGCCTCGAGGATGATGTCCCCACGCGCGATGCCCGCTTTCTCCGCCGGGCTCCCCGGCTGCACGGCAATGACGAGCACGCCCGCGTCCGCCGCGGGAGTGGGTGCCGCCGCCGCGCCCTTGGATTCCGCCTTCGCCTGCGCGAACCCCAGGGTGACCGTCAGGGCTGCGAAAAGGAGTCCCGCGAGGAAGGTGCGGGAAGAGAAGTGTCTTCGATGCATCATGTCTCATGTACCTCCGGAAAGAAGCTACGCTCCCGGGGTTATCGTCGCTTTACGGTCAGATTAATCTTCATTAACAATGCGGGAAATCACTCGGGCTTCTGCGTGAACACGTACCCTGTGCCGCGCACGGTGAGCAGCCATCGGGGAGCGGCCGGGTCCTGCTCGAGCTTCTCCCGCAGGTGACGGACGTGCACGTCCACCGTTCGCTGGGAATCCACGCTGCTGTCGTAGCCCCACACGATCTCCAGGAGGCTGTCCCTGCTGAAGACCTGGTCGGCGTGCGTCACGAAGTGACGCAGCCGGCGGTACTCGGTGGGCGTGAGCATCACGGGCCGGCCGCCCCGTTCCACCCTCATGCGCTGGAGGTCGACCGTCACATCTCCGAAGCCCACCCGCTCCGCGCCGGACGCGGAGGCGAGCTCCCCGTACGCGCGTCGAAGCGCCGCGTGAACGCGGGAGAGAAGCTCGCGGAAGGAGAAGGGCTTGACGATGTAGTCGTCGGCGCCCAGCTCGAGGCCGAGGACCTTGTCTACTTCTTCATCCCGCGCGGTCACCATGAGGATGGGAAGCGCGCGGCCTTCTTCTCTCAGTATCCTGCAGACGTCGAACCCGCTCATGTCGGGAAGCCGGATGTCCAGGAGCATGAGATGGGGCGGGGTTGTGTGCGTGCTGCCCCGGGCAAGCTCGATGGCCTGGGCGCCGGTGCCCGCAACCAGCACGGTGAATCCTTCCGCCTTCAAGCCGTATTCCAGGCCGCGCGCGACCGACGGCTCGTCTTCGACCACGAGTATGGTTTCACCCGGCATCGCAGCGAGTGTACCATGAGGGGCATGCTCACGCCGGCGCCCT
>JBEKXR010000489.1:0-3410 GCA_049511935.1 Spirochaetia bacterium
CGGAATCCAATTGCCTCCCGGCGCTCCCATGAACGTGGGCAAGGCGGCCATCCGCAAGGCAGAGGTGCCGCTGTTCGCGGCGTTCAAGTTCGAGACCTTTGTGATCAACGTCACGACGACCTACGTTGATCGCGATCTCGGCTTCGCCTGCGGAACCACTACCTACACCCTGGCGCCAACAGCGGGTGGAGACAAGATGAAGGGGGACGCGAAGTTCGAGACCCTGTTCAAGAGACAGCCGGACGGGTCCTGGAAGGTCTTTACCGACACCTTCAATTCGAACGTTCCTTAGGATCGGGAGCAGGGATCAATGAACTGGACCGGGTTGCTGAAGCCGGAAGTAGAGAGCGCCTATCGCACCGTGGAGCGCCTGGCGGATCTCGTGGAGCCTGCGATGCTCTCCTGGAGACCGGCTACCGGGCAGAACTGGATGACGGTGGGGCAGCTCTTGCGTCACTTGTGCGAGGCCTGCGGCCACGAGATGAAGGGCTTCGTGACGGGGAAGTGGGGGCCGCCGGCAGAGACATCCGGAGATGCACCGTTGCCTTCCGCGGAGGAGATGCCGACGGTCTCGAGCGTGGCCGAGGCCAGAAAGCTGCTGGAAGCGGACAAGAAGCTCGCCCTGGAGATGCTCGCACAAGCGGGGGAAAAGCGGCTCGACGAAGATCCGGCACCGGCGCCATGGGACCCTACCGAGATGCCGCTGGGGAGGCGACTGCTGGAAGTGATCCGCCACCTGGACATCCACCGGTGCCAGCTCTTCTACTACCTGAAGCTCCAGGGCAAACCGGTGCACACGGGCCACCTCTGGGGATTGTAGGACGCACGTCCCAAAACGGAGCCGGGAGCCCGCCCTTCGATTCGGCTGGCCCCCGGCATCCGTAGGGAGTCTCACTCGTTAGAGGCGGAATTCAGCGAACCTCACCGCTGAGCCGAGGCCGTACAATCGGGGGTAGATCTCGGGCCGGATCGCACCATCCGCGTAGAGCCCAACTTCCAGGGGATCCTCGACCGGGAACTCGACCTGGCCGACCAAATGCCACTCCTGTCCGTCGCCGCTACACAAAGCGCGGATGAGCGGTCCGGAGCGCTCCAGTCGGAGGCAGGGGCGCTCCGATCGCAGGCGGCCGCGGCCGATGATGATGTCGCGGTTGTTGATCGAACCGCAAAACGCGACGTTCTGCGGCGCGAATGATCCACTGTCCAGGCGCAGGAAGTTCCGCTGGTCTTTCCATACCAGAAGACCGCCGACGGCCGGTCGATCGCTTTGCCCCGGACCGCAGGATACCTGGAGGACGATAGCGCCCGAGGCGGGCCGCAGGACCCGCGGAGCGCTGTGGTTGGATCCCCAGAGGCCCCTGCCAGGAGCGGCCAGCAGAACGAGCCCATCCTCTAGACTGCGCGCGCAATCACCGAACGGATCGTTCCACGACCACTCCGGCGCGAGCGATGTGCGAAAGTCATCCACGACGACGAGGGTCGGGCAAGCTCCGGGGTTCGCTGGCTCGAGATACCACTGGACAAGGAGGGTGCGAGCCTCCGGACGCTTCCTGCGCACGAGGTCGCAGGCAGCGCGAAACTCGTCCCCCTGGTCGTCGCAATTCTCCAAAAGGCTGAGCACGTGCGCCAGGTCGATGGTGAGGGAGTAGGCGGGCGGAAGGCGGAACACGAGGGTCGATCCGAGCACGTTCATGAAGGAGCGCGCCGCCTCCTTCTTCCGTCCCATCTCGAGGAGTGCGCGGCCGGTGAGCAACCGCAGCAGCCACCGCCACCGATCACCCGGCCCCATGGCCAGGGCCTTGCTGAACGAGGCCAGGGCGGCAAGCGGGTCTCCCCGGCTCAGCGCGATCTGCCCCTTGAGCAGCACGCTCTCCGCCTGCAGGTGCGCGTGCCCTTCAAGCTCTTTGCAGATCGACTCGGCCCGCCGCAGGCATTCCTCTGCCGGCTCCAGACGGCCGAAACGGTACTGGATATCTCCGGCGTAGAGGTGGCAGCGCCCTTCCAAATACCGCCCTCCGATTCTGCGGTACAGGTCAATCGCACGCTCGATCGCCTCAATGGCAGGGGCGAGGTCGCCCCGCTGGGCCAGCAGGTCGCGTCCCCGGCGGACGCGGGTCGCCGCCAGGCTCATGAGGTCGTTGTGCCCATGCGCTTCCCGTTCCACCCATTCCAGCCAGTCCATCGCTTCGGGCTCGTTTTTGTCCAGGAAATGCACCATCGCGAGGAAGGCGCAGTTGTTCGCACCCTCCGGTGAATAGGGCAGGGCGCGGATGAACTCCCGTCGGCGCGTTGCGAACGCGCACGGTGGGCCGCAGTCGCCGCGCTCGAAGGAGCCATAGGAGACGACGAATTCAGCCCACGCAGCCTCAGCGCACTGGGTGTCGCCATCGAGCAACGCCAGGCTCTCTTCGGCGAGGGGCACATACTCCTTCGGCTGATGCCGGGATGTGAGGGTCTTGCACAGGAAATACTGGATCCGGGCGATCTCGCGGGGCGCGCACCCGAGGCGATGCGCGAGATCTGAGGCTTCCCGGAGCATCGCTTCTGCTTGGGAGTGCTTCCCAACGACCTCAAGGATCTTGCCTCTCTCGACCAGGGCCTGCAGGCGGATGCCGCCCGGTGAGGCAGGAGAGCGAGCCAGGAGCTCGAGGGAGCGCTGGAAATGCTGGATCGCCGCTTCATTCAAATTGGCGTCCCTGGCTTGCACGCCAGCCCTCACGAGGTACTCCGCCGCCTTCTCCGTATTGCCGGCCTGCTCGTGGTGGTGGGCGAGATGCACGCAATGCTCGTTCAAGGAATCCCGATAGATCGTCTCGATCGCCCCGGCGATCTTTCCGTGGAGACGGCCGCGCCGGCTGGGCAGAATGGCTTGGTAGACGGCCTGCTGGGTCAGGATGTGCCGGAAGGAGTACTCCTCTTCGAGCGCGCGTTCCTCGCAACAAATGAGCGCACGCCCCTCCAACTCGGCCAGCGCTTCTTCGAGAGCGCACTGTCCCCCGAGGGCCGACTGCAGCACCCGGCGACGGAAGGTCCGGCCAATGACCGAGGCGCTCTCGAGGATGTGCCTGGCTCCCGTCTCCAGCCGGTCCACGCGGCTCTGGATGACGCTCTGCAGCGTCTCGGGCACCTCGATTGCCGATGCGTCCTGGCGCGCCAGCCACCGCTCTCCGTCCCGGTAGATGGCCCCGGAGTCGATCAGCGAACGGATTATCTCTTCGACGAAGAAGGGGTTGCCCTGGGACTGCACGAGGATCGATTCGAGCAGGGATGAGGACAGCGCCTCGACGGAGAGAAGCGACTGGATCAGCCGCCGGCTCTGCGATGGAGCGAGCTCCCTGAGGACGATCTCCGTGGAGCGCCCGGGACACGCACGCGAGGCGATCGCCGGCAGCTGCCGGCACCGCTCGTCT
>JBEKXR010000490.1:0-3397 GCA_049511935.1 Spirochaetia bacterium
CATCTCTGTATAGGAAAGCATACATCACGGAGGAAACTAGGATCTTCTTCACGTAATCCCTGGTTTCAGCGATCGCCGCGGACTCCACGAAGAGGTCCGCGGGAAGACCGGGGCTCGCCTTCTCCCATTGGCGCAGACGCGACAGACCCGCGTTGTAGGCAAGAAGGGCCTTCGTCATGCTGCCGGCGTTGCCCAGGAGGTCCTTGAGGTGATTTACCCCGATCGCGAGGTTGGTCGCGGGGTCGCGGAGATCAGGATCCACGATGTGCAGCCGCTGCGCGACCGACGCCGCCGTTGACGGCATGAGCTGCGAGAGCCCCACCGCGCCGGCGCTCGATACGATCCGCGCGTCGAAGTAGCTCTCCTCCCGCACCATCCCGTACACGATGTGATCCGCGATCCCGGCGTCGCGGGCGAGCGGCTCGACGCTGTCCGCATAACCCCGGGGATAGTACATCTGCAGCTCCTGCAGGGTGAGCTTGTGCGTGCGCGCGATGTACCCGACGAAATACATGGAGCTTCGAAAGTCACCTGCCGGGGCGAATCGGCGCGCCGCGTCGAGGACCTGCGCCTGGCTGAGGGCGTCGCGGACAGCCCAGAGCCGGGCGTAGCCCTGCGCGGTGAGCCGGTACGGCAGGAAGCCCAGGGCGATGGGATCCAGCCCCGAAGCCTCCGGGGCCGGGTCGGACTGCGCAGCCGGCACGGCGCGGTCGGGAAGGTCGCCGAGCATGCTGGCCGCGAGGATGCCATAATACCCCGCCGGGTCCCTGCGCTCGGCGTCCTGGAACAGGGAGCGCGCCGTCACCGACGGGCCGCCGGGCAGGCGGGGGATCATCCCCTCCTGCCACTCGCGGGCAAGCAGGTACGAGAGCTGGGCCCGCACGTCGTCGGGGCCCCCGGCGTCCAGTGCGCGCCACAGGCCGACGAGCGTTCCCCATTTTCTCCCGGCAACGAGCTCGGCGATCCGGCTGTGCAGGAGGCTCGAGAAATACGATGCGTCGTTCCAGGTCGCCGCCTCCGACGCGACCTGGCGCGCAAGGTCTCGCGGGTCGGTGGCGAAAAGGATGTCCAGGATGAGCCAGCGCGCCCGATCGCGCTGGGCGGGCGAGGCGGCATCCACTGCCACGCTCCTCAGCCACTGCAGCGCACGCGGGTACTCCCTTGCCCGGCGGTACAGTCTCCCCGCCTGCTCCTCCGCGTCCGCACGAGCCTGTCCCGTGAGCTTCCCGACGAGGGTTTCCATGAATCGGGCGCCCGCCGCCGCCTGGCCGGCGTACACGTAGGAGGTGCCGAGATCGGTCACGAGCGCGCCGTCGGCCACTTGTCCCGGATCGATCGCCATGAGCACGCCTTGCAGCAGGGGGATGGCCCGGGACCAATCTCCCTGCATAAGCGCGTTCTTGCCGGCAAGGAGGTCCTGGTCCAGCGCGCTGAAGAGCTGCAGGTAGGCGGGCTCCGCGGCGATGAACGAATATGCCCGGCCGTGCAGAGAGGACACCTTCTCCCTGAGAAAAAGCGCCACGGTGAGATCGTGCGCCTGCGGCAGTTCGAGGCGCATCGAGCTGACGGCCCGGAAGAGAAGCACCTCCGCATCAGGATCCGAGAGCCGGTCCGCCTCCTGGAGCGCCGCCGCGTCCTGCCTGCTCCAGTACAGGGCCTCCACGAGGACACGCCTGCCCCGCTGCTGCACCTCAGCCGGGACGGAGGACGAGCTTACCCGGCGGGCAATCTCGATGGCCTTGTCGTAGCTCTTCTGCTCGACGTACCTCCCGGCAAGGAGGATCCCCGCCTCCTCTTTCCAGGGGCTGGGAGAACGCCGCCACGCCGTCTCCAGCATTCGCAGGGACTCGGCCGGCTTTGACAGGGAATCGAAGACAAAGGACAGGTAGAAGGGGGCACTGGGCGAGAGGGCAAGACTCTCTGCGGGGTCCTGGGAGGAGAAATCAACCAGGGCGAGCGCCGCGTACCGTCCCTTCGCCAGGTCCGATCTCAACTCCTCTTCCGGTGTCCCCCAGATCTGCCGCGGTCCGCATCCCGCCGTGAGAAGGGGAAAGGCCAGGAGGAGAAGGAGGAGCTCAGTTCTCTGGAATAATGATCCGCGTGCCGGCAAAAATCAGGTCCGGGTTCGGGATGGAGTTGGCCCTGGCGAGCCGTGGATACAGCCAGGGATTGCGGTAGTAGGTCGCAGAGATGTCCCACAAGGTGTCACCCTTCTTGATGCGGTAGGTGACGGACCCCGGGGAAGGAGCCGCGGGAGCCGGCGCGGGTGACGCCGGTACGGAAGCGGCGGCCGGGGCAGGCGCCGGGGCGGGAGCGGCAGGAGCGGGAGCCGGGGCGTGCTGCGCGGGTGCGGCCGCGCCAGTCGTCGGGAGCGGCGGAATGACCGGTCCCGAAATCGCCCGGTAGACGAAGTACGCGATTGCTCCGACGAGGGCAATGCCGAGAACGACGAACAGCACCAGGAGGAGGATGTTGGGAGCGCGCCGGTGCACCGTCTCCTCGCGTCGATCCTTCTCGCCGACCGGATAGTCTTCACCGGTCAGAGGAGGCTCTTCGAATTCCCGCGCCTCCCCGGATTCGCCTTCCAGCGAGAACTCCGGTTCGACGAACGTGTCCCGGCCAGTCGAACCGGCAAGGCTCGTGTCGAACCTCTGACGCTCGCCGGTCGTCTGGTCGCACGCCTCGGCAAAGAACTGGCCGTCCGCATCGATGCCGATGAGCAGCTCGATCTCGGGTTCCCCCTGCGCGGCAGGCGCGATGTTTTCAATGGTGAGACTGCCGATGTAGCGGGCTTCGGAGATCGATGAGCCGTTGCCGCGATAGAGGTCCACCTGGACTTTTTCCTGGTTGTCCTTCGCAGTCGTGATGACGAGCTTCCTGGTGCCCCTGAAATCGGCCTCGATCACCGGGTAGTACGAACCGTCAGCGACCTTTATGCCGATCGTCGAATCGCTCACGTGCCAGGGTCTCCCTCGGAAAAATCGTATCCCGGCCTCTCCGGTTTGTCAACAATCGTTTCGCAACGTTTCGCAACAATGAGGCAGCGCTCTTCTGCGAGAAACGGGGGATGGAGCGGGACGAGCTGGAAATCGCAGCCCGTCCCACCGGACCGTCGAACGTCGTCCATTTCTTCTCGTGCGCGATCTTCCCGTCCCTTGTACGCGATGACCGTGCGCCATCGCACGCCGCTTTTCTCGATGTCGTGCAGGAACTTCTCGAACGGCGCCACGGCGCGAAACGTCACCACGTCGTAGTCGCCCTCGGCGTTCGAGAGATCAGCGTGCACCACTCGCAGCATCGGGAGGTCGAGCAGAACGGCGCACGTCTTGAGAAACGACGCTCGCCGCGCCATGCGCTCCAGCAGGGTGAACGACACCGTGGGCAGCGCCGCCGCGAG
>JBEKXR010000491.1:0-3388 GCA_049511935.1 Spirochaetia bacterium
ACCCTCTGCCAGCACATGAGCGTGGCCGAGAACGTGTTCATGCACTCCCTTAACGACTCGAGGAAGCCCCTGGTGAGCTTCTCCGACATCCATGCGCAGACGCGCAAGCTCCTCACGGACTTCGACGCGCACTCGCCCATCGACCCGCGGCAGCTGGTGGGAGCGCTCTCCGTGTCCCAGCAGCAGGTCGTGGAGATCGTCAAGGCGCTCTCGGTGAACTGCCGGGTGATCATCTTCGACGAGCCCACCGCCGCGCTGACCGAGTCGGAAACGGAGGCCCTTTTCCGCATCATCGCGCGTCTCAAGGAGAAGGGGATCGCGGTTATCTACATCAGCCACCGCCTCGCCGAGATCTACCGGATCGCGGACACGGTGACCGTCCTGCGGGACGGCACGCTCATCGACACAAGCCCCGTCGCCGCCATCGACCAGATCAGCCTCGTACACAGCATGGTGGGCAGGGAGCTGCGGGACATCTACCCGTCCAAGAAGGCGGCTAACGGGAGCGAGGTGGTGCTGGAGGTGCGCGGCCTGTCGCTGGCGGGGGAGTTTGAGGACGTCTCCTTCAGCCTTCGCCAGGGCGAGATCCTGGTTTTCGCGGGCCTCGTGGGCTCGGGCAGAACCGAGGTGGCCCGCACGATCTGCGGCCTGTATCGCAAGACGTCCGGCGAGGTGTCCCTGGAGGGAGAGAAGGTCTCCATCCGCAGCTACAAGGATGCCATCCGCAGCGGGATCGTCTACCTCACCGAGGATCGGGCCAAGGACGGCCTATTCCTCGACATGAGCGTCGCCGCGAACATCTCCGTCATTAGCCTCGACGATGTCGCCCGTCTCAAGCTGATCCAGAGACGGAAGGAGATCGGCCTCGCCCAGAGATTCGTGAGGGACATGCAGATCAAGGTGGCCAGCCCCCTGGCGCGCCTGCGCAGCCTCAGCGGCGGCAACCAGCAGAAAGTGCTCGTCTCGAAGCTCCTTACCGTCTCCCCGAAGGTCGTCCTGATGGACGAGCCCACCCGGGGCATCGACGTGGGCGCCAAGACGCAGATCTATCACCTCCTGCGGCGGCTCGCATCGGAAGGAGTCGGGGTCCTCATGATCTCCTCCGAGCTGCCCGAGATCGTCGGGGTGTGCGATCGCGTGGCGGTCATGTACGAGGGCAGGCTGTGCGGGATCCTCGAGGGGGACCAGATCAACGAGAAGTCGATCATCCAGATGGCGTGCCTGAGCACGAACTGAAGGCCAAGGAGTATCCGCAATGAGCACGATGAACGCACCGACGGCGCAGAAGCCCGTGGGAGGATTGGCCCGGGGGATAGGCAGGTTCCGCGGGTTCCGCGAGGGCACGACGATCCTCATCATCCTGGTCCTCGGCGTAATCATGTCCTTCCTCTCCCCCGTCTTCCTCACGGGAGAGAACTTCAGCACGATGTTCAAGATCTTCGCCATCAACGGGCTGGTCGTCATCGGGATGACCCTCGTCATGATCGGCGGGGGCATCGACCTCTCCGTGGCCGCCGTGATGGCGCTCGTGGGCGTCGTGGCAGGTCAGCTCTTCCTCGTCTACAAGTGGGACATCTGGACCGCCTCCCTTGTCGGCCTCGCGGTGGGCACGGCGATCGGGTTTATGAACGGTTTCTTCGTGACGCGCGTGGGGCTTTCTCCCTTCATCGTCACCCTCGCGCTAAGCTTCATGGCGCGGGGCCTCGCCTTCGTCCTCTCCCAAGCCATGCCGCTGCCGCTGAACAACATCTCCAACGGCTTCAAGTTCATCGGGCGGGGAGTCATCGGGAGCACCGGCATCCCGTTCATCGTGGTACTGTTTATCGCGGTGGCCCTCGTCTTCGACTTCCTGAGCCGGCGTTCCACGGTCATCCGGCGCATCTACTACGTTGGGAGCAACGAGAAAGCGGCGCGCTTCTCAGGCATCAACGTGAACCGGGTGCGTATGGGCGTGTACATCCTCTCCGGTGTGCTCGCGGCGATCGCGGGCATCTTCTCCGTTTCCCGGTTCAATTCCGCCCCGCCATACGGCTTCGCGGGTGTTGAGATGACCGCGATCTGCGCCGCGGTCATCGGCGGTACGAGCATGAACGGTGGGGAGGGCACCATCTTCGGCGCTGTGCTCGGCATCGCTATGCTCGCCGTGATCGAGACAGCGACGAACCTTCTGGAGATCTCGCCGTACCTGAAGGACCTGATCACCGGCGCAATCCTGCTAACGGCGGTCTCCATCGACATGCTGAGCCATCGCAGGCGCGCCTAAGCGCAGCCGCCGCCGACGCATTCATGGTCCCGAATGCTCATCCCTCTCCCTGACTTTCGCGTGTTAACGGGTGGCGGCCGTCAAGCAGTCTCGTGGCAGCGCTGCCGGGCCTTCAGAATAACCGGGACAATGCCCAGCTCAGGATGATCGATCGTCACCATCTGAGGCGGGAACTCAGGCCTCCACTCATTCGCCTTGGCGCAATAGCCTACGCTCTCACCCGCTATGCTTCTTGGAGCGAATCAGTTTCTTCCCTCTCCTCATGGTGTCAGATAAAAGATGTAAGATAAATTGCGCTCTACATTCCAAATAGATCCAAATCACTCCAAACGAAGGAACTGTACAACAGACTCTTGTTGACCCAACCGGTTGTAGGGAATACTGTTGGGTAGCAGTGAGCTGCAGAGAGACGCGCGCCGACATGGATCGGGCCCGTTTTCTGGAACCGCTGGTTCCTGGAGCCGGTGTTCCGGGGAGCCTACCCGGCGGACATGCTGGACTGGTACTCCCGGCGAATGACCACGCCGGATATCCGGCCTTCCGACCTAACGGCCATCGGCTGCCAGGTCGATTTCCTCGGCGTAAACAACTACTTCGCGCTTCAGGAGAAGTGGGTGCCGATCCGCTTCCCGCTGGAGCTCGAGGAGAGCTACATAGGCGAGTACCGCACACAGATGGGCTGGGGCATCAACCCCGAGGCGATGTACGAGCTGCTGGTCCGGGTAGGCCGGGACTGCCCCGGCGTGGATATCATCATCACCGAGAACGGGGCATCCTTCCGGGACATGATTTCCAGCCAAGGCAAGGTCGAGGATCCCTACCGCATCGACTATCTACGGACGTACCTGGCGCAGGTCCACCGCGCCATCCAGGCAGGCGTGGGGGTCCGGGGCTACTTCGTGTGGACCCTGATGGACAACTTCGAGTGGGCCTTCGGTTGCTCGCAGAGATTCGGGCTGGTCTACACCGACTACTCCATGCAGAAGCGGGCCGTTAAAACGAGCGGATACTGGTACCGTGAGGTGGTAACAACCAATGGCGTCGACCTTTGAGAGTCATCACCGTGCCGTGGTGCGACAGCTCGTGGGCGGCTGGGCGGCGGGTTCCTTCCCTGTGCCAATGGCA
>JBEKXR010000492.1:0-3376 GCA_049511935.1 Spirochaetia bacterium
ATCATGGCCTTTTTTACGTGGATATCGATGAACCCGGGATACGTCAGTCCCGCCTCAAGGCTTATCCCGCCCGCGGCGAGGAAGCATTTTCCTACGTGAATCTGTTCGAAAAACTTCCCCGCCTTCTCGCCGGTGAGGGAGAGAGTCGGGGGTTTGAACTCTCCGCCGGTGACCATTATTTCAAAGGAAATCTCCGTTCCCAGCAACAGAGCAATATTCAGCGCATTCGTCACGATCTTGAGGTTCTTCTTGAGTGAGAGGTTTTTCGCGACCTCTGTCGTGGTGGAGCCGGAATCGAGGATCAGGGAGTCGTCATCCTGCACAAGCTCCGCTGCCCTGCGGCCGATGCGGGATTTCTTGTCCATGTTCTCCAGGTGCTGGAGGCTCAGGCTTTTCACCTGCTGGGGAACGCTTTTGAGGAAGGCCCCGCCGTGCTCACGGATGACAAATCCCTCTTCCTCGAGCTTTTCAAGGTCCTGACGGACGGTTGGCTCGGAAACCTTGAACAGCCTGCTGAGGGAACTGACCCGCGCGCTGCCATCCTCCTGAAGCAGCTCGAGGATCTTCCGCCGCCTCTGGAGAGCGAGCATCGTCAGAGAAGCGTCGTTACTGCTTTTTTCCATTGTCTCTGGCATTTCTTGGCGCCGCTGCTCTGGAGGCCTGCGGTGAATCGCCTGGGCGCGCTTTTGAATCCCGCCAACGCGTCGAGCTCGGGGTACAGCCCGGCCTCTAGACCGGCGAGGCCAGCGGCTCCGAGGGCAGACACATCCTCGACCCCGTTGCAGACCACAGCCGCTGGCAGCAGATCGGCGAGGAACTGCATCACGAAATTGTTCTCCGTGATTCCCCCGTCCACCTTGAGCTCCGTCAGCTGAACCACGCCGTCGGCCTCCATTGCGGCGATTACCTCCGCGATCTGATAAGGTATTGACTCCAGGGCGGCCCTGACAATGTGGTTTTTCGTCGAACCGAATGTCAAGCCCAGGATAGCCGCACGCAGATCCATCCTCCACCATGGAGCGCCAAGCCCGCTGAAAGCCGGCACGAGGTAGACACCCCCATTGTCTGCCACATCGCGCGCCATCGATTCCGAGTCCCTGCTCTCCGCCAGCATACCCAGCTGGTCCCGCAGCCATGCAATGGTTGCGCCGCAGCTGACGATAATCCCTTCAAGAGCATAGTCCACCCGGTCCTCCAAGCTGAAGCAGATCGTGCTCACCAATGCGCCCTGGGCTGCGCGATGCCGTTGGCCGACGTTCATCATGATCGAAGATCCCGTGCCTATGGTTGCCTTCGCGGCCCCGGGGGTGAGGCACTGCTCTCCGAAGGCAGCGGCGTGTGAGTCTCCGATCATCGCGGAGATGGGGATCGGGGTGGGGAGCCTCCCATCGAAATCCGTCTCGCCGTAGCGGTGTGATGATGGATGCACCTCGGGGAGCCGCAGCCCCTCGAGGTGCCATTCGGCAAGGAGCCGTCTGTCCCAGTCGAGCTCTGTGATGTTGAAAAGGAGGGTGCGAGAAGCGTTCGTGTGGTCGGTGGCGTAGGTCTGTCCCCCTGTCAATCGGAATGCGAGCCATGCGTCCACGGTGCCGAAGAACGCGCGCCCCGCATCGATCTCCCCGCGCACGCTTCTTTCATTCTCTGCGAGCCAGATGATCTTCGTGGCTGAAAAGTAGGGGTCGATGAGCAGGCCGGTTCGCTCCCTGATCTCCTCCCCGATGCCCGAGGAGCGCAAGCGCTCGCAGATATCGACTGATCTCTTGCACTGCCACACTACCGCGGGCGCCAGGGGGGCGCCCTTCCTGTCCCAGAGGACGAAAGTTTCTCTCTGATTGGAAATCCCGCAAGCGAGGATGCCGGAGAAATCGTCGGAGATCCGGCCGCGAAATGACTCGAGACAGGCCCCAACGGATTCGAGCACACTGCGATAGATAGCTTCGGGATCCTGCTCGACGAATCCCGGTCGAGGAAACGCGGAAGCGAGGGGGGCGCTCGCCCTGGCGGCAATCTGTCCTTCGGAGTCGAAGATGACCGTCTTGGTGGCGCTCGTTCCCTGGTCTATGGCAAGAATGTACCTGTCCTTCATGCTCCATCCCTGCCTTCGAAGCAGGCTCCCCCTTATGCCCACCGGACAGTTTCACGCTGTCCGGCCGAGGACCTCCAGCGCCTTTCTCAGTATGCCATCCTTGTCGATGCCGTAATATGCGCGGATGGCCGATCTTGGTCCAGCTTTTGAGAACTCCCCTTCGGGGATTCCGAGCCGGCCCACGCGCACGCCGGCGCCGCGCTCGGCCAGAGCTTCCGAGACAAGGCTGCCCAGCCCTCCGTGTACCGAATGCTCTTCTACAGTCAGGACGCGCCCCGTTTTCAAAGCTGAACGATAGATGCCTTCAGGGTCAGCAGGCCGTATCGATGGAACGTTGACAATTTCTGCACGAATCCCCTGCCGTCCCAGCGCCTCACCTGCTGAATGCGCCTCCCAGGTCACGGAGCCCATTGAGAAGATGGCCAGATCCTTTCCTTCCCTCAGTATGTCGACCTTCCCGGGCTGGAAATGGTAGCCGGGCTCGTGGAGAAAGGGAAACGTCACATTATCCATCCTGACATACACGGGGCCGTCGTAGGCGAAGGCGTAGCGGAACACGCCGTCCGCTTCCAGGGGATCCGAGGGCGCGAAGATCAGGATATTGCCCAGGCCGCGCAGAATCGAGATGTCGTCGATGGCATGATGGGTGCTTCCAAGGGGGCCGTACGCGACCCCCGCGTTCAGGCCCATGACCTTGACATTTGTTCGAGAATAGCAGATGTCGTTCTTCAGCTGCTCGTTGGCGCGAGAAATGGCAAAAGGGGCCGCGTTCGCCGTGACAGCCGTGTACCCCCCGAGGGAAAGGCCGGCGGCAATACCCATCATGTTCTGCTCGGCGATTCCCACGTTTACCAGCCGCTCGGGGAAGCGGGACTGGAACGGCCCGATTTGGGAGGTGCTCGCGGAATCGCTCACGACGACGACGAGGTTCTTGCCCTCATCGACCGCCCGGATGAGCGCCTGCACCATGACCTCCCGCAGATCCTGTTTGCGGGCCTGCTCCATCACTCGAGCTCCTCGATGGCCTCGCGCACCTGGTCCCCTACGGGGATCTTGTGATGCCAGGCCGCCCGGTCCTCGATGAAGGACACCCCTTTGCCCTTTACCGTATGCGCGATGATCACATGCGGCTTGCCGCACGCGGGATCCAGCGAGCCCACCGCCTCGGTGAACGCCGCCGGATCGTTGCCGTCCGCCCCCTTCACGTCGAAGCCGAAGCTCTCCCACTTGCGGTCCAATGGCTCCAGCTCCATGATTGTTTCCGTCCTGTCAGCCAGCTGCAGGGTGTTC
>JBEKXR010000493.1:0-3372 GCA_049511935.1 Spirochaetia bacterium
CGGGGGTGGGTTTGCGGGAGAAGACGTACCTCTTGCCCAGCATCTCCGCGACCTTCTCGAGGTCCGACCAACCGGACACCGAGACCGAGCGGAGGTTCGGGATCGCCTCCATGATGAGGCCGAGGCGGTCGTGCACGGGCTCGCAGCAGCCGTAGTAGACCAGCCCGAACATGGCCGAGAGGTGCGCCAGGTAGGGCAGCACGAACTCCTTGAACATGGCCGGGGAGATGTTCACCGACTCCTGCGATTCGGCCCATCCCCACAACTCCTTCAGCGTGAGGGGCCCCGTGTGGCCGGAGTCGGGCAATCCCGACACATAGCCGTACGCCCGCGGACCCGCCATCTGGGTGTCCGTGTTGATGTCGAGGAGCCCTTCCTTCTCCATGAAACGGAAGAGGGCGGCCTTGTCGTCCCGCAGGTAGGCCATCAGCTTATGGATCGTCTCCGGCGCGTCGTATACCCAGTACAGGAGCCCGTCGTTCCCGATGAAGCGGTAGATCTGCCAGGTGAGCCCGAAAAAGTAATTCCCGCAGAACCCCTCGTCCCCGGACTCACCGATGAACGGGTCGTAGTTTCCCACCCGTACGGGCAGGATGTCCCCCATTGCGTCTTCGAGCATCTTCCGGAAACGCCCCGTTTTCTCCCTGTCCACGCCGAAGGTGCGCGTCTTGAGCCGGGCGAAGTCCGCAGGTGTCTTGATGGGGAAGTTGAAGGTGTAACCCAGGGACGTCTCGCTGTTCCCCATGAGGGCCGGCTTCTGCTCCACGCTCACGCCGAAATCGGGGAACGCCATCTGCCAGCCGAAGCGGAAGTACGGCTCCACCACCACGTCGTCCCCGACTTCCTCGGCGTGCCGCACCGTCTCCCTCATGTTGCGCTCCACGGCGCGGAGGAAGGGGTCTTCGCAGAGGAGCTCGGAAGGCATGACGAACCCGTCCACCGAGCTGGTTTCGAAGAGGATCATCGGCCTCACGGGGGAGAGGTCGTGGAGAGCCTTCCACAGGCTTTTCCTCTCCGCCATGACGGGGTCGGAGGCGTGCTCCTTCCACTGCGCGGCCAGGCCGCGGATGACGTTCGCGTCTCTTGCTGAGATCGTTGTTCCGCTCATGCCCGAACTCTACCAGCCGTCGCTGCACGCCGCAAATGGAGAAAACGCGTGGGAAGCGGAGTTTTTTGAGCGGGGGGGAAGGCGCCTCAGCCCCGGCCCAGGCGGCGCTTCAGGTAGCCCACGTATTCAACGAAGTTCGGCCAGGAGACGTTCGGCGGAACGCTGTGGTCAAGCTCGGGGATATAGCCGCCGTCCTCCACAAGGGGCATGACCCTGTCGATCTCGCGGCGGATCTCCGCCTTTCCGTGGGCGAGGGCCCGCTTGTCGATGCCGCCCATCAGGGCGAGGGAGCGCCCATACTTCTTCCTGACCGCGAGGACGTCCATCCCGGACTGCACCTCGAAGGGCCACAGGTGCGTGATGCCGGCGTCCACCCAGATGGGGATGAGCTCGGAAATATTCCCGTCGCTGTCCAGGCCGATATGCCGAATCCCCTTCTGCCGCAGCCAGTCGTTCACCCGCCGGTAGTGTTTGAAGGCGAAGGCGCGGTACATCCTGGGGTCGACCAGGGAGGCATGGTTGTAGGCCATGTCCTCCCAGTACCAGAAGGCGTCGATGCGGGTGTGCTTCATCACCTCCTCGGTGATGCGAATTACCGCTTCGGCCCGCTGCTCCATCATCCGTTCCACCAGGGCGGGATCGTCGTAGAAAGCCTGGCACAGGCCTTCCAGGCCGAGCATGTTCCTGAGCGAACCGAAGAACCCTCCCCACCGGTCGGCCCAGCACAGGCGCGGGTGGTCGTCCGCGAGGGCGGGCCCGACGGGCGCGGCCCGCACGGCGGCGCCGTCGGCGTTCGCCGTGATGTTCGCGGAGCCGGCCACGGCGTGGAGCTTTCCGGCGGCCACGCGCCTCTGCCAGTCCTCGGGAAAGCGCGCCTCCGGGTTCAGCGCGAGCCTCTCCGCGGCGAAGCTCTCGAACTCGGCCCGGCTCTCCACGGGGAACTTCACGAACTGGGGCATGCTCGTGTCCGTGTGGGTCTTGAACTCACGCATGAGGATCCCCTCGTGGTTGACGTACAGGCGGGTCTGCTCGTCCTCCTCGATGACCTTCTGTTCGAACTCCGGCACCGGCCCGTACCAGGGGTCCACGCGCAGGAGCTCGTCCAGGGCGAAACGCTGGGGGAGGCCTTCCCCGTGCCAGCCCAGCTCGGGCCCCTCGTAGCCCTGGGTGCGCCACACCGACTCCGTCTCGGGCCACACGAAGGCGTAGGCCCGGGTCCACGGGACGTCGACAGGCTCGAAGCTCAAGGTCTTCAGGAAGCGTTCTCGCGATGTCATGCGGGCTCTCCTCGGAGGGGGGTGCGCTCTCCCACGCCGCGCGCGCCCCACTTGACAGCGTATTGTAATTTAGTTACAGTGGGCCGTCAAGTTCTGAAAATAAATATCAGACGAGGTGGGTGTGCCCGGGGTCCTTGTGAAGATCCGGTCCCTGTACAGCTCCTTCCCGAGGGCGGAGAGGAGGGTGGCGGATTACATCCTGGGCAATGCGGAGGACGCCCCGCGGAGCTCCGTGCAGGAGTTCGCCCGCGCCGGCGGGGTCAGCGTCGCCTCCGTGAGCCGCTTCGTGCGGAAGATGGGTTTCGCCGACTTCAAGGACTTCAAGCTGGAGCTGGCCCGCGAGACGGGGGCCGCCGCGCGCTACATCTTCGAGCAGATTACCTCCCGGGACTCCGACGAGGAGATCGCGCGCAAGGTCTTCCTGGGGACCATGAGGAGCATGGAGGACACCCTCAAGATCCTGTCCCTGCCCGACCTCCTGGCCGCGGCACGCGCCATCGCCTCCTGCCGCCGGCTCATCTTCTTCGGGATCGGGGGGTCGGGGTACGTGGCCCAGGACGAGGCGCTTCGCTTCTCGTACCTCGACGTGCAGGCGGAGGGCTGCGTGGACGCCTCCCAGATCCTCGTGCAGGCCATGCGGGTGCGCCCCGCGGACGTCGTGGTCGGTATCTCCCACTCCGGCCGCTCCTCGATCACGGTGGAAGGCTTGAAGATCGCCCGGGACAGGGGCGGGGTCACCATCGGGGTCTCCAACTACCCGCGCTCGCCGCTGCGCGACGCGAGCCGCCACTTCTTCTGTACCTCGTTCCCGGAGACCAGGGTGAAGGTGGCGGCGCTCTCGTCCCGGGCAGCGCAGCTGTGCATCATCGACGCCCTGTACCTGCTCACCGCGCGGCACATCAGGTCCCTCTGGGACGTGGAGAAGGTGAATGCGCTCACGGAACGAATGCTGAGGCTCAAAGGGCGCCGGTAAGCCGGCGCGACATC
>JBEKXR010000494.1:0-3372 GCA_049511935.1 Spirochaetia bacterium
CCGAAACGATCCCTGTTTTCCAGTACCGCACGAGAAAACTCCGGGAAAGGAGACCTTCGTACAGCGTCCCCGCGTCCTTGCCGCGGGGCGGCACGGCGAACACGAAGTTCGCCTGTGACGGCAGCACGGTGAATCCTCGGGAAGCCAGGGTGTTCGAAAAGCGCTCCCGTGTGGCGATGATCCTGTCACGGCTCGTCTGGAAACACTCCCGGTCCTCCAGGGCGGCGCAGGCGGCAACCTGTGCGAGGCGGCTCATGTTGTAGCTGTCCTTCACCTTCATCATTTCCCGGATCAGCTCTTCGTGCGCGAAACCAAACCCGGCCCTCATTCCTGCCAGGGAGTATGCCTTGGAGAGGGAGCGGGCGATGACAAGCCGCGGGTGCGAGGCGAGGAGCGGGAGGCTGGATTCCTCGGCGAAATCCACGTAGGCCTCGTCCGCGACTACGATGCCCTTGAACCTGTCCAGGAGCCGCTCCACCCAGGACGTCGGGAAGGCGACCCCGTAGGGGGAGTTGGGTGTTGTAAGAAGGAACATTTTCGCCTTCGGCGACGGAACCGGAATGTCGGCCATCTCCGAAGAGTGCGACACCCTGGGCAGAGGGACGCTCGTCGTGCGCGCCCGGCCGATCTCGGCGAGAACCGGATACAAAGAGTAGGAGGGCTGAAAGAACGCGATCGTCTCGCCTTCACTGACAAAGGTCCTCATGAGGATGGCCAGGATCTCGTCGGAGCCGTTCCCGCAGATCACCTGGGACGGCTTCAGGCCGTAGAGGGCCGATGCGCTCTCGCGAAGAGGGGTTGCCTCGGGGCTGGGGTACAGCCGCACGGCGCTTTCCGCTGCCGCATGAAGCGAGTCGAGCACCCGGGGGGAAGGGGGGTAGGGGTTTTCGTTCGTGTTCAGCTTCACGAGCTTCTCACCGGGCCCCGGCTGGAGCCCCGGCACGTAGCCGTCCATCCCGCGGACGACCCGACGGACGAAGCCGAGCGCCTCATCGACTGACTTCATGGCGCCGAGTGTAGCAGAACGATGCAGGGGCGGAAAGCGCCGGCCGCTGCCCTCATCGCCCTTGACTTCGAGCCGATTTCTTCCTATATCTCCAGTATGGCAATTATGATCTCAAGCGCGGCTGCCGGGCAGCTCAACGGCCTCCTTGCGGAGCAGGGCAAGGCCGGCTCCACCCTGAGGGTATGGGTGGCGGGCCTGGGATGCTCGGGCTACCGCTACGGCATGGGCATTGACGAGAAGGAGCCCGAAGAGGGCGACCAGATATTCGAATCCAATGGAATTCGCGTCGTCGTGGACCCGCAGAGCCTTTCCTACATGGACGGCTCCACGGTGAACTGGGTCGACGAGCAGGAGAACAGCGGGTTCGCAATAGAGAACCCGAACCCCGCCCCTCAGAAGGAATGCAACTGCGGCGGCGGCTGCGGGGTCAGCGCGGAGGACTCAGAGGTCGCGGAGGGAGCAGCGGACCGCGTCTGACGGCCGAAGTCCCCGCTTCCCGCATTGTCATTTCATAAATCCAACCCGCCTCTCCCGGTGTAGTAATTTCTGGTGAGAGGTTTTGGTGTGACAAAAACAGAACAGCTCGCGGGAGCGCCCGAGGCTCCCGGCGACGAGCAGTGCATGCAGGAGCTGGCGCGCAACCGGCCCGAGGCCCTGAAGCCGCTTTTCGCGCGCTACGCTCCGCTCGTGTTTCACATGGCCTTGCAGAGCCTCGACCCCGGCACGGCCGAAGAAATCGTGCAGGACGTGTTCCTCTCCGTCTGGCGCAGGGCGCAGACTTTCGATCCGGCGAGGGGAGCCTTCCGGCCGTGGCTCCTCCAGATCGCCCACTACCGGATCCTCAACGAGCTTCGGGCGCGAAGCAGAAGGCCGCGGCTCGACCCCGATGCCGCCGACAGGATACTCGAGCAGATCCGGGACACCCGCGATGAGCCGGCCGAAGCCGCCTGGCAGTCCTATCGAAAGGACGCGGTGCGCGCTGCGGTGGACCGGCTCCCTCCTGCCCAGCGGCAGGCGCTCAGCCTCGCCTTTTTCGACGACCTCTCCCACGACCAAGGTGGCACAGGCCCTGAAGCTGCCCGTCGGCAGTGTGAAGACGCGGATACGCACGGCAGTGCACAAGCTGCGCTTCATGCTCGCGCCTCTCGGTGTCGCCGCTGTTGCGGTGGCCATTCTCATCGGCGGCGGCGTCCGCTTCGACATGCAGCGCCGGGCCGCGCTCCGCACGGATCGCGCCCTGTCCATGGTCACCGCGAGCGACATCACGACCCTGCACATCCCGCCGGCCCCGGGTGCGAACCCGGCAGCGCACGGCTCCTACAGGGGACGGCAGGGCACGCCGCTGGCAGTGCTGGCGCTGCACAATTTCACCCGAGCTCCGCAGGGCAGGACCTATCAGGCCTGGGTGGGGAGCGGGGGCACCTGGACATCCATGGGGACCGCGGAAATCGACTCTGCGGGGAACGCGCTCGTGGTCGCGGAAGGCTCCGCCTTCACCGCGCTCCCAGCTGAGGTGGAAGTCACAGTGGAGCCGCGCGGCGGCAGGCCTTGCAAGAAAGGAAGGATCGAATGAGATCCAGGATCAGGTTTGCGATGGGCCTCACCATGGCGGTCTTCGCCGCCACCGCGGCATTTGCCGTGGGGCCCAAGGCATATATCGGGCTTTTCAAAGACAACGCCGTGGCCGTGGTCGACACGGTCGAGAATCGGCTCCTCACAACCATTCCCATTCCCCCCGGTCCCCACGGGCTGGTGGTCACGCCGGACGGCAGGGCTGTCTACGCCAGCAGCGACGGTGACACGAAGGTCAGCGTGATCGACACGGCGACCGACTCGGTCCGCTCGACGATCGAGGTCGGCAAGTCGCCGCATGGCCTGGCCATCACCCCGGACGGGAACACGGTGCTCGCGGCGGTCTTCGGCGCGAACGCGGTCGTGTTCATCGATGTCGCGAGCAACAGGGTGCGGGGCCAGGTGAACGTGGCCAGCCCGCACAACATCGCCCTGACCCCCGATGGGCGGACCGCCTACGTGGCCGCGCAGGCCAAGGGAGCCCTTGCGCTCGTGGTGGTCGACGTGCGGAGCATAAGGCAGACCGGGAGCGTGCCGCTGGACAAGACGCCGCGGGCGCTGAACGTCAGCCGCGACGGGAAGAAGCTGTACTTCACCCTGGCAGGGGTCGATGCCGTGCAGGTCCTCGACACGGGCACCAACCAGATCGTGAAGCAGGTGCCTGTCGGCGCCTCTCCTCATCATCCGCTCTTCACGCCCGATGGCGGGAAAGCCCTGGTGGTGAGCCAGGGCCCGGGCGTTCTCACGGTCATCGATACGGCGAAGGACGAGGTGTCGGGGACCGTGAAAGTGGG
>JBEKXR010000495.1:0-3365 GCA_049511935.1 Spirochaetia bacterium
CAGACGTTTCTTCAGTTCGCCTTTTGCCTCACCAGGACCAAATATCAGTATGGATTCCGCACCACGAATGTTCGCAATTAAGAGGTTCATAGGCGCCCACAGAGCGCGAATTGCGGGAACGACGGAGCTGTTTTTCCACCGCAGATATGATGAGTCCCGTCTCTTCTCCCTTGTCGGTAATTCCCACGACGATCGCCTGCCTGTGATCGATCCACAAGCCCACCTTCGTTCCCATCGAGCCCTCCTTACTCACCACTGCCTCCCATGTGCACGAGAATCCGGTGTTTGACGAGGGCCCGCTCAAGCGGGATTACCTTCTCAGGCAGACGCCGGCCGTCCATCTCGACCCACGATACGCCGTGCTGGCGGCCTTGCGGATTCTCCACCTGGATCTCATATAGCGCTTCACCGTGGCGATAACTCAGGCGGAAGCCTTGCCACCATCCGGGGATGACCGGATCCAGGCGCATCTGATCCCCACGTAACTTCAGTCCCAGGACCTCTTCAACCCAGGCCCGGTACATCCAGGCCGCCGAACCCGTATACCACGACCACCCGCCCTGGCCGATTCGCCCCGGCAATCGGTACACGTCAGCCGCGATCACGTAGGGCTCGACCCCGTATCGCCAGGCTGCCTCGGGATTGCCCGTGTGCTCGATCGGATTGAGCAGGCGGAGGATTTTCGCCGCGCGCTCGCCATCCCCACGACGCGCCAGGGCCATGGCGAACCACAGGGCGGCGTGCGCGTATTGGCCTCCGTTCTCACGCACTCCCGGAGGGTATCCCTTGATGTACCCGGGCGACGGCTCCATTTTGTCAAAGGGCGGTTCGAACAGCAGCACCAGGCCTTCTTCTTCGCGGACAAGGTGACGCCACGCGGCCTCCATTGCCCTCCCTGCGCGATCCGCATCAGCGGCGCCGCTTAAGGAAGCCCAGGATTGGGGCAGGGAATCAATGTTCGCTTCCGTGCTTGCAGAGGAACCAAGGGGCGTCCCATCGTCGAAGAACGCCCGAAGATACCATTCTCCATCCCATGCTGCCCCCTCGATGCGTTGGATCAGCGCCTTCCTTTCCTGCTCGAAGGTCCGACTCAGCTCCGACCGACCGAGCACGTCAGAAAGCTCGATCATTCCCTGAAGAACATCCACGAGAAACCAGCCCAGCCATACGCTCTCCCCCTTGCCCCCGACCCCGACGAGGTTCATCCCGTCGTTCCAGTCACCTGTCCCGATCAGGGGCAGCCCATGGGGCCCTGCTGTCAGTCCGCGGGTGACTGATCGCCGACAGTGATCGAACAGCGTGGCGCCCTCTGAGGCGACCTCCGGCGTGGAGAAGACCTCGTTCTGATTACTTTCGAGAGGTGGAGCGTTCAGGAAGGGAACCTTCGCGTCCAGGATATCCCTGTCGCCGGTGATCCGGACGTAGTGCGCAACGACGTGGGGAAGCCAGAGCAGATCGTCGGAGATGCGCGACCGGATCCCCGCTCCGCTCGGCGGATGCCACCAGTGCTGGACGTCGCCTTCCCTGAACTGACGGCTGGCTGCCAGCAGGATGTGCTCCCGCGCTATTTCGGGACGAGCGGAAAGAAAAGCCATCACGTCCTGCAGTTGATCGCGGAAGCCGAACGCGCCTCCTGACTGGTACACGGCGGACCTTCCCCAGATGCGACAGCTCAGGCTCTGGTAGAGAAGCCAGCGGTTGATCAGAAAGTCCGCCGCGAGCTCGGGGGTATGCACTTCCACCGTTCCCAGGAGATCGTCCCACCACGCTTTCGTTCGCTCGAGGACGGTCTCGACCGCGATTGCATTTCGATAGGTGAGAACGAGCTTGTGCACCTCCTCGACCGACTCGGCCTGGCCCACCATGCAGATGATCTCGGCCTTCTCACCGGGAGCTACTTCAATGATGGTTTGCAGAGCCGCGCATGGGTCGAATCCCGCCCCTGTCCGCGATGAAAGCCCCGTCTGCTCCATCGCCACGGGATACCCGAGTGAGCGGTTTCGCCCGATGAAAGATGTGCGGTCGCCGCCGAATGACAACGGAGCCGGGCTGATAGCTGCAAAGGCGACCCGATTTCCGTATTCGGGATGGTAACGATTCCGAGCCATGACGGCCTGGACCTCGTCATCCCACGAAGTGATGACGTGCATCTGGGTGGATTCGTGGTTCTCGCCGAGCGTCCACTCCACGTAGTAGGTGACGGAGAGCGTACGGGTGCGGGAAGAGTCATTCCTCAACCGCAGCCGCTGCAGCTTGATCGGCTCGCCGCCGCTTTCGTCTACCGGCACGAAGACCGTCAGCTCCTGCTCGATCCCATGACTGTTATGTTCGAAGACCGTGTACCCCGCCCCGTGCCGTGCCCGGTAAGCGGACTCCTCGCGGATCGGCGACTGGGTCGGCGTCCAATAGATGCCGGTCTCCTCGTCGCGGATGTACATCGCCTCGGAGGGAGGATCCACTACCGGATCGTTCGACCAATCTGTCAACCTGTTGCGCTGGCTGTTTCCGTACCAGCTGAAGCCTGAGCCCGTTTCGCTGACCAAAGTCCCGAACGTCGGGTTGGCGATGACGTTCACCCAGGGGGACGGCGTGTGGGTGCCAGGGCCGAGGTAGATCGCGTATTCACGCCCATCGGGGGTAAAACCACCAAGGCTGTTGAAGTAGGGCAATTCCATGAAAGGCAGCGGGGCTGAAGGATCCCGAGGAGCACGTTTCCTGGCCAGATATTCCGATGGTTCGGCAATCTCGACTTCCATGCCCATCTGCTGGGGGAGGGTGCCGCGGGCCGCCACGAACACCACGCGTGCCGCGGCCATGAGGAGCGACAGATCTTCTTCCGGAAGTTGATCCGTGCTTCGCAGGAATATCCTCTCGTTCGCGTGCGGCCGGGTCAGCGCCTCGAGCTGCTCACGAAGCGGCTGCTCGTAGCCGCTGGCCTCCTCGTTGAGGATCACCAGGTCCACCTTCAACCCGTGCATTCGCCAATAGGAATGCGCCTGGAGCAATTGCCGAACCAGGCCGATATCCCGCGCCTCTCCAATGTTCACCAGGATGATCGGCACGTCTCCCGATATTCCATAGCGCCACAGCCCCGCCTGTCCTTTGCGGTTCTCTTCGATGCGTTCCGCGGGAGGGCGCAAGAGAGGATCCTGGAAAAGGAGGTGACTGGCGATCTCTTGAAAGCGGCGAGCCTCGTCGGGCTGGATGCGAAGCAACCGCAACTCGAGCTGGGCTGAGGCCCAGGCGAAATCCATGGCCCGATCGATCGCAGGAGGATCGCCGTACTTATCCATCAAGCTCAGGACCCCTTGCCGTGATTCGCCGGCAGCGACAACAAGAGAAACCCGGGCGCTCTCGCCGGGACC
>JBEKXR010000496.1:0-3356 GCA_049511935.1 Spirochaetia bacterium
TGCGGGGCACCAGCGAGTTCGTCTCGGAAATGGTGCAGTGGGGAGAAAGCGCGCGCCGCCGCGCCGTCACCGACGAGCTCACCGGCGTCTACAACAGGCGGTTCCTGGAGGATTCACTGGGAACCTACGTTGCCGAGGCGGGGGAAAAAGGCCAGCCCCTGTGTTTCGTCATGGTTGACCTGGACCGCTTCCGGGATATCAACGAGCTGTACGGGCAGGCGGTGGGCGATGAGTCCATCAAGTCCAGCGCGCGGGTCTTCCGCTCACTTCTCCGGGAGCGGGACGTGATTGCCCGCTATGGAGGGGACGAGTTCGTGATCATCCTGCCGAACACCGACCCGGTGCAAGGCACGCGGCTGATGAACGCGTTCTGTGCCGAGGTGGCCCGCATCCCCCTGCTCAAGGATATGAAGGGTCCCCTCACCACGGTGACGTCGAGCATGGGTGTGGCGGGATTCCCCCTGCACGCCGCCGACCTGTCGGGCCTGCGCGCTGCCGCCGATGCGGCGCTCTACCGCGCCAAGGAAGAGGGGAGGAACCGCGTCGTGTGCGCCGCCATGCCCGCCCGGCATGAACCGGAACATCCCGTCCAGAAGAAGGCCATCCGGAGCATCCGGGAGAAAAACCGGATCATCGAACGCATCATTGATGCCATCGTCGACCGCCGCCGCTTCCTCCTCCTCGGGCACCAGAACCCGGACGACGACTGCATTGCGTCCATGATCTCCTTCGCCCTCATCCTGCACATGTTCTACAGGGACGCGGCCCTGTATATCGGCTCCCAGGTCCACGAGCATTTCACCTACCTCCTGGACATCTGCCGCTACAACTCGATCCCGATCGTGAGCGCGGACCAGGCCCTGCCCGCCGACATCGACACGGTGGTGTTGTGCGACACGCCGAAGCCCTCGATGATCGAGGCGAGCCCCGCGGTGAAGGAGCTCCTGCAGAGCCCGAACGTGCTGAGAATCGAGATCGACCACCACCTCGCCGCCGACAGCGGGTACTTCGGGGACGAGGGATACCGTTTCGTCACTGAGGCTTCCTCGGCGAGCGAGCTCATCGGCCACATCCTCATGAAGCTGGAGGTGCGCAAGGACCTGCTGGAACGCCACCAGGTTCCGGAGCTCTTTCCCCGCAACCTCGTGCTCGCAATCCTCACCGGCATCATCGGGGACTCGAACATGGGGCAGTACCTGAAGTCCCGAAGGGAGAAGAAGTACTACCAGATCTTCTCGACGATGTTCAACGACATGCTCTCCCGTCGCACGACCAAGCGGACCAATTTCTTCACCATGGACGAGGTGTTCATGGAGCTGCAGAAGCTTTCCTCCTCCGAGCAGGGCTGCTTTGGCTACATGCTGGAAAGGAAGAAGCTCTTGGGTTCCGTCTCTCTCGTCGCGCTCTCTGCCGAGGAGATGGAGCCGCTGTATGCGGACTACGACGATGACACGATCATCTCCACGGCCCGCGTGATCGCCGACACGCTCGCGGAGGAGAGCGGCAAGCTCGGGCTCGTGGCCTACTTCGACAACCCCTCGCGGAGCGACCTCGTGCAGTTCCGCCTGCGCCGGGCGGGCGCATGGAAGAAGCACGACCTGCGAGTCCTTCTCACGCGGTTTTCCATTGTGAATGGCGGCGGCCACGAGGGGGCCATCGGGTTCCGAATTCCGCGCGCGCAGATCCCCGACTTCCGCGGTTACGTCGCTTCCCTGCTCGAGGGCATCGAGGCGGCTATTCGCGAGTAGCCCTCGGCAGGAAGATCCCCGCCGGCCCTCCGCCGGTAGCGCAGGGGCGGTGAGCCCTCCAGGGCGCGGAAGGTCTTCGTGAAGTGGCTCTGGTCGAAGAACCCGCACTCCGAGGCGATGTCCGCCATGCTGCGGTCCGTGTTCTTCATCAGGTAGATGGCATAGTCGATGCGCTGGCGCGCGACGTAGGACGAGAAAGACACGCCGCTCTGCTCCTTGAACAGGTGCAGTGCCCTGCTGACGCTGAGCCCGGCCGCGGCGGCGACGTCCCGTGCCGACACCCTGGTCGCGAAATTCCTGGACAGGAAATCCTTCATCCTCGTCATGTGGGCGAGCGCGG
This sequence comes from Spirochaetia bacterium, assembly GCA_049511935.1. Lineage (GTDB taxonomy): Bacteria > Spirochaetota > Spirochaetia > SZUA-6 > Fen-1364 > Fen-1364. The sequence continues at coordinate 2,089 of JBEKXR010000496.1, forward strand.
AACGGCCGCGCTCCTCCGAGACCGCCCGGGTGAAGTTCTCCAGCGCCTTGGTGACCTTCCAGAACAGGTCGTCGAATCCCGTGGCCGCGTTGATGTCGGTGAGGTAGGAGTAGCGCGGTCCGAGAAGACCGTCCGCGCTGATGCCCTTGCCGATGGCGGCGCGCGAGATGATCACGATCAGCTCCAGGAGCCTCACCTTCAGCAGGTCGAAGTTCATCCCGGACTCCAAAAATATGACGCCGAGGAAGCGGTTGATGATTTCCCGGGACCCGCCCAGATCGCCCAGGACGACCTTGTCGATGATCTCGTTCTGCATGCTGGCAAGCGAGGTGAGAAGATCCTGCTTTCCCGCCCGCACGTCCTCCAGGTAGTTGGCGATCGTGAACTGCTGGATGCTCTTCTCGCGGCTCTCCGCGATCGTGTCCATGTCGCTCATCCCGTACGCCGCGGCGAGATCGAAGAGCAGCCGGCTGCTGCGTCGAAGGCTCTCGGAGGGCACAACCCGGAAGGGAAGACGGGAGCGGGGCCCCAGGTCCAGCCTCACCCTGTTCCGCCGGACACGGTCGAGCACCTCCTCGCGCATGTCCGGTTCCATCTGGGGGAATATGGAGAACCCGCTGAGGAGCCCCGCGGAAAGCTTGCCCTTCCGTGAGAGCGGGACGGCGAAAGTCACGAGGCCGAAGGGGCAGACGGAGATGTACGGCTCGCCCCAGCGGAAGGATTCTTCCACGGCCCTGCGCCGGTACTCGCGGCAGAGGGTTTCCCGCCGGGCCGAGCGGGAAAGCCGGGCGCACACGGGGCAGTTCCCTAGCCTCCACACCTCCCGGCCATTGGCGTCCACGAGCACCAGCGGCAGCCCGGCGGTTGCCCGGTATTCCGTGCCGAGTCTCATCACTCGCCGGGCATCGATGCCGGCGTCCAGCGTACCCGGTGTCCGTGCACGTCTTGACATAGCATGATTTTACAAAAAAAAATCCTTTCCATACAATACCCGGGCGGACCGCCGGGGTACAGTCTGGGACACCACGGAGGAATATCATGGCCACTTTGCAGGAACTATCGGAGATGATCCAGAAGGGCAATGCGCCCAAGGCCAAGGAGCTCACCACGGAGCTTCTTGCCGCGAAGACCAGCGCGGCGGACGTGCTGAACAAGGGTCTACTCGACGGCATGGAGAAGGTCGGCAGGCGCTTCAAGGCGAACGAGATCTATATTCCCGAGGTCCTGATCGCGGCACGGGCGATGAACCAGAGCATGGAAATCCTGAA
>JBEKXR010000497.1:0-3346 GCA_049511935.1 Spirochaetia bacterium
GGGTCACGGGGAAGCCGAAACGCCGCGAAAAAGGAGCCGAGCTGAACGCCGCCAGGGTTGACGCTCGTCCTCCCGATCCAGAATCGCGGATTCGGAAGGGTACGCCTATCGCACACGCGCCTGCGATAAATGTACCAGCGCAAATAGCTCATGGGTTGTATTATACTATTTGATGTGTAAGTATAATAAAGATTCCCTTGTTATCATGAGGTATCGCAATTGCAGGCAGCTGACTTCATCGATGGACTGAGCGGCAAGCTCCTACAGACGGCGCAAGGGCACCTCGCTTATGTCCCGAACCCGCTCGAGCCAGCGATCGATCTTTCGCTTTCTATCGTCAGGGAGCTCTCAGATGCGGACCGAGCTCTCAGCGAGCTGGCGGGAGTGGCACGTACCCTTCCGAATCCGCATCTCCTGATCGGTCCCTTCCTCCGCCGGGAAGCGGTGCTTTCGAGCAGAATCGAGGGCACTCAGGCCTCTTTTTCCGACCTTCTCTTTTTCGAGGCTGCCCGGCTGGGTGAGAAGGAAGTCCCCGATGTCCGCGAGGTATCCAACTACGTTCAAGCGATGGAGTATGGCCTTGCGCGGCTCTCCGCCTTGCCCGTGTCGTTTCGTTTGATTCGCGAGATCCATCAAAGGCTCATGGCAGGGGTTCGGGACGAAACTCAAACTCCAGGCGAGTTTCGACGCTCCCAGAACTGGATTGGTCCGTCGGGATGCACCCTCCAGGATGCGGTCTTTGTGCCGCCCCCCGTCGAAGAGATGCACGCCGCACTCGATGCGTTCGAGAAATACCTTCATGCGCCTTCTCAGTTGCCTGCGCTTATGCGCCTCGCGCTCATTCATTACCAGTTCGAGGTCATTCATCCGTTCCTGGACGGGAATGGACGGGTGGGGCGTCTTCTCGTCACCATGCTGCTCTGTACCGAGAAGTTGCTCCCCCAGCCCATGCTGTATCTGAGCGCCTACTTCGAGCAACATAGCGAGGAATATTACCGACTCCTCCTCGCGGTAAGCCAGAAAGGGTCGTGGGCTCAATGGATACGGTATTTTCTCAGGGCAGTAGCTGTCCAATCGAGGGACGCGATCCAGAGGATCGACTTGTTGCTTGCACTTCGGCAGAAGTATCGAGCGCATTTGCAGAAGGCCCGTGCGTCTGCACTGCTCCTACAGATCGTCGACAATCTGTTTGACTTCCCCGCAGTCACAAACCCCGCGTTGTCGAGGCGTATGAAAGTTACACCTCGCTCGGCTCAACTGAATATCGAAAAGCTTGTTGCGCGCGACATTTTGAGCGAGGCTACCGGCCAGCAACGCAACCGCGTCTACATCGCCACGGAGATCGTCAGCATCATCGAGCAGGAAGTGACCTGATCACCCACGCGACGCTCGCTGGATGCGCGCTACTTACTTGTGGCAGAGACTCAAGATAGCGGTTACCTGAGCGTGAGCGGGCGAAGCGGAAAGCCCGCAGCCGCCGAATCAGACCTTCGCCTCCCGACGACGGCCGGTCCTTTGGGTCCGGGAGACGCACTTCGGCGAGGACTTGCAGCGGAGCACGCGACCCGCCCGAGGCGAAACGAAAGCTGCTCTGCCGCCTTCAATTGTCAAACCTCGGGCGGGGCACGCCCAATCGCAAAGCGGTGGAGATGCGCAAGGCCCGCTCGAGCGGGAACTGGGACCCGGTCCTGGCAGGGCTGACCCTCTTCGGGATGGACTTCTTCAACGAGACTGGAACGGCTGGGTGCTGGCGCTGCCCGGTCTATCTCGCGCACCAACGTGCATCCGGCGAGCCCCAGCGCGAGGTCGAACTCGGCGAGGATCCTCGGGATGAAGGATGCCTTTGAGCAGGATCGGCAGCCGAGTGTGTCGCCCCGTGGTGCATTTCTGATAGCGGAACTCCTTGGGGTCGGCAGCGTGTGAATCAAAGCGCCTGTTCATCCCGTAGCTCTTCCTCAGAGATCTGTCTCGGGAGGCGGGTTGACTCTATGCCAAAACTGACATACATTTCCGATTTATCAGGGTCTGGGAAACCACTTGTATGGCTGCGCAGTGAGATCAAAACCCCTCCTCTGCCCAGAAAGGCGAGAGTCGAACTTGGCTATCGCCTTCGGCTCCTTCAGAAAGGTCTACTGCTGGCAATGCCCCACTGCCGTCCGATGATAGCCATAGGCAAATCGTGTTACGAGTTGAGGCTGAGAGACGCAGGAACAAATTGGCGGTTGGTCTTCAGGGTGGATGAGGACGCCGTCATAGTTGTTGGGTTGTTCAGAAAGACATCGCCCTCTGCGACGGGTCGACTCATCGCCGTGAGTCGCCGTCGACTCTCCGAGTACGATGCTGCAGGGAAAGGATAAACATGAAAGCCTCCAAGCGCATGAAACTTGAAAAAGCCGGGTGGAAGGTGGGAACCGCCTCTGAGTTGCTAGGCCTCCGTCCAGCCGAGACTGCCTACATCGAGCTGAAGGTTCGTCTGGCGCGGGAACTCCTGGAGCGTCGTCAGCATCTTCGATTGAGCCAACAACAGGTGGCCGTGCACGTCCGGTCGAGCCAGTCACGTGTGGCTCGTATGGAGGCTGCCGACCCATCGGTATCGCTGGACCTCATTGTCCGCTCCCTCCTGGCCCTTGGGGTGGCCCCAAGGCCTGTACTGGAGCACGTGCAGCGCGCTATCTCGTGAGCGCCATTCACTGACCTTGCTTGTGGGTTGGTGGCGCCGCCCAGAATCGCGTCATTCGATGGCGCCCCTTCTCCCGCCGTGCTATCCCCTCCGGGTAATCCCATTGTCGCGGTGACCATCGGGGGCGCGCAGTACTTTGTGGATCCCACGGCGGCCTATCAGCGCGGATCGGTTTGTGCCGGATTACGGCTACGGGCTGATCCTCGCCGCGGGCCAGGACAGCATCACCCGTTTCTCATCCCACCAGGGGATGCCAGCCGACGTGCAGATCGTGGACAAGTTCACCGTCCACACGCAGAACGATCCCGCCAGCATGGTCGTGGGGCTCCACCACTTCTCAGCCCATTCATTCAGCCTTGGGCTTGTGGAGCCGGCGGGCAAGGGCGGGGCTCTCTGCGTCTATGACGCGGGACGAACGATCTGTGATCTCTTTCGCTTCCGACGGCGCCTGGGCACTGATGTAGCGGCCGTTGCACTGCGCGAATACCTGAGGCGCCGATCCCGGAATATCCCCAAGCTTCTCGACTATTCCCAGAAGCTCCGCATATCAAGTCCCGTTCGCCAAGCACTGGAGATTCTCGTGTGAAGAATGTTGCCGCATCCATTCGGAGGGGCTTCACCCGCCGCTCGAAACTGGGAGACCTCGAGCTCTCGCCGGTTCTCAGC
>JBEKXR010000498.1:0-3335 GCA_049511935.1 Spirochaetia bacterium
CGCGCGGTTCCCCGAAAATACGCTCCTTGCTTTCCGTGAAGCGCTCGGGGCGGGGGCCGGCGGGATCGAGTGCGATCTGCAGAAGAGCACGGACGGTCGCTACGTCATCATTCACGACCCCGGCACGGAGAGGGTCACCGGCGCGGCGCTCGACGTGCGACGGGCGAGCTTCGACGATCTGCGGAAGCTGGATTATGGCAGGGGAGAGCGCATTCCCCTGCTCGAGGAGCTCCTGCAGTTACTGCCGGCGGAGGCATACCTGGATCTGGAGTTGAAAGAAGAGACCCTCCGACCCGCCGACAGCGATCGTATTGTCCGCATCATCGACGCTCACAGGACTCGCGAGCGCCTCATGATCTCCTCATTCGACCCGAACCTCCTGATCCCTTTTCGAAGGCAGGGCTTCATCGTGGGCTACCTGGTCGGCGAAGAGTCGGCACGCCGAGGCGTGTTCGGTTTTGCGAAAGCAGTGCTGCGGCTCAGGCCGCAATTCCTCAATCTTCCCGCGGAAATCGTGGCCGCCCTTGGCGCGCGAAGAGCAGCATTCCTTTTCGGTGCGCTGCGGTTCCTGGGATTCTCGCTGCTCTTCTGGACCGTGAATGACGGCCCCCAGGCTGTTGCCCTTGCCCCGCATGCGCGGATTATCGTGACCGACGAGGTCGAGCGGATCATCGAGGAGCTCATGTCGAGGACTGGAAAAACAACGGATTCTTAACTCTCCGCTCATCCAAAACTAATCCTGGCGATGTCCCTTCCACGTGAGATGATGGAGCACTCGGAGATCGTCGCGGAGGGTGGTGATAAAGCGCTGCGGGAGATCGCGGAGCTCATCGTCAACCGCCTGCCAGTGAAGGTTCTCAAGCCGCCCGCGCCGGGCATGGTCATGGTGCGGCAGGTGGATCCCCTCGAGAACGTTTTCTTCCTTCTCGGCGAAACGTACGTGACGGAATGCGAGGTCGAGGTGGATGGACTGCTGGGATACGGCTGCGTCCTGGGCTCCGGCAAGGAACGTGCGCTCTGCGGCGCGCTGGTCGACGCCGTGATCGGCGGCACGCACCCGATCGCCGCTGAGGTCCAGCCTCTCCTGGAGGCTGAGGAACAGAAGATACGGGCCCGCCGGGAGGCGGAGAGCAGTGCCGTGGCCTCCACACGTGTCAACTTCGATGTGCGGTAGGAGCGAAACTCCGTGATATTGCGCGAGGTGGGGTTCGACGAGGTGTTCGACAGCCAGGCGACCTTCCGTGTCCTGCTCGATTCCATGAGCAGGCCGGGCAAGGTCAGTCAGATGCCCCGCAGCACGTACCGGGCGCCTCCGCGCGGTTTCTGCCCGCCCGCGCTCTCCATCCTGAAGACCCTGTGCGACCACAGGGTATCGTTTTCCATCGGCGGGGCGCACGCGAGGGCAGAGTGGATCCGGTATCTCGAGGTGAACCTCGCCACTCCATTCAAGATTGTCGAGAACGCGGCTTACGTGCTGTTCGACGGGGGGGCATACGACGGCGGATTCGCTCGTATGAACCGGGGCTCCCTGGAGTTTCCCGAGAGCTCTGCGACCGCCCTTCTCTGCGTCATGGGGGTCTTGCAGGACTCGGATGACACTGAGGGTCCCGTCTGCGACCTGGTCCTCACCGGCCCGGGCGTGAAGGACAAGGCCCGGCTGTCCGTTGCCGGCCTCGATCCTGCATACGCGGCGGAACGCCAGAAGGCAAATCGGCACTTTCCCCTGGGAGTCGATCTCTTTCTCGTCGATGCCGAAAGGCGGGTGGCCGGCATTCCCCGCACGAGCACGGTAGAGATCGCCTGATGGGATACGTCGCGGTTCAGGGCGGCATCACCGCCATCGAGAACTCCCAGAAGCTCAACCGCTACCTCCGACTTCGGGGGAGCAGCGCGCCTGTCTCTGTGGCGCAGATCATGGACCAGATGGGGCCGCTCGTGGACAGGGTCATGAGCGAAGGCGGGCTCTACTCTCCTTTCCACGCGGCCCTCGCGCTGAAGCAGGCGTCCGGCGACCCGCTGGAAGCCTCCTTCCTGCTGCGCGCGTACCGTTCGACGCTTCGACGGATGGTCGATTCCCTGCCGGTCCGCACTGACGGGATGAGGATCCTGAGGCGCATCTCCAGCGCGTTCAAGACCATTCCCGGCGGACAGGTGCTGGGGTCCACGTCCGACTACGAGCAAAGAATACTCGATTTCTCGCTCGCCGAAGAAACCGAGGAGGCCCAGCGCGCGGCGGTGCGGGCCTTCGCGGCGTCGGTCGCCACCGCGGCCGGGCTGCCGGACGCCGCGCCCCTGGAGCCGGAGCGCTTCCGAAAGGTTGTCTCCAACCTCCGCGAGCAGGGACTCGTCGCCCCGTCCCCCCTCGGCGATCCGGGGCCCCCGACGGACATCACGCAGGAATCGACCGCGTTCCCGTTGGATCGCAGCGGCCGGCTGCAGATGCTCGCGCGGGCGGAAACCGGCGGCGTTCTCGCCCTTGCCTATAGCAGCATGCGCGGCTACGGCAGCGTCCATCCGACCGTCGCCGAGCTGCGCGTGGGACGCGCGCAGGTCCGGATCCCGCACCCGTTTCGAAAGGGAGAGGCAGTCGCGCTCGGCTCGATCGTCGTCACCGAGGTGGAGATCGTGGCCTCGGTGCAGCGGCTCGAAGGGGAGGAGACGCCGACCTTCAGCTTGGGGTACGGCGCCTGCTTCGGGCATAACGAGGTGAAAGCCATCTCGACGGCAGTGCTGGACCGGGCCATGAAGTCCCCCTCGCCGAAGGATCCTGCAGAGGACCAGGAGTTTGTCCTCCTGCACACCGACGGCATCGAGTCCTCCGGATTCTGCTCGCACTTCAAGCTGCCGCACTACGTGACCTTCCAGGCCGATCTGGACCGGCTGCGGGACATGAGGGGGGACAGGGAATGACCCTCCAGGATCTGTTGCCCGCGCGCGGTTTCCAGTACAATTTCGCCTTCATCGACGAAGGAGCGAAGCGGGAGGTGCGCCGCGCGCTTCTGAAAGCCGTCGCCCTCCCGGGCCACCAGGTGCCTTTTGCATCGCCCGAGCTTCCCATTGCACGAGGGTGGGGAACGGGCGGGCTGCAGGTGACGATGTCCCTCATCGGTCCGAATGACGTGCTGAAGATCATCGATCAAGGCTGCGACGGCAGCGTGAACGCGGTGAATCTGCGCAAGCTCCTGGTGGCCACCACGGGCGTTCGCACCACCTTCGATTCCCGCGAGGCCACCCTGATGCAGTCGCGCCACCGGCTGCCCGAGATTCCGATGACCGAAGGCCAGATCGCCGTGCTCCAGGTACCGCTGCCCGAGCCCCTGAGGCTGGTGGAGCCC
>JBEKXR010000499.1:0-3329 GCA_049511935.1 Spirochaetia bacterium
CGAGGAAGAGATGAGCAGGTTATGCCCGCTTGATCGACGAAAGCAGCAATCCGCAATGCAATATCGCTTGTCACGCTGGCTGGAGCACGCAGCCTTCGCATGACCCCAGGTATGGTGGAAGCTGATATTCTTCAGGATGTAACCAAGCAGCTGTTCGTGCGCAAGCGCCGGAGCGTTTCCTTGCGTGCTCCCTCAGTATTCAGATTCCGACCCGTCGCCCTATTTTCAATCGCATTCCCCGCGCGGGCTGTTGTCAGCAAGCGGAAGGAGGACAGGGGGCCCTCACAGGGAAGGCGAGGATCCAGCACTGGGGTAACAGCCCCCGTGTCCGTGTCCCTCCTGCCGAGGTCAGTTCCCTACCGGGCGATCCACCCAGGCCGTCCTGGTGCGTACCTCCTCGACCAAGAACCGCACCCCCTGGTTGTCGGTGGGATTCAGCCAGAGCATCCGGTCGAAGATCCTGCCGGCCTCGTCAAATTGACCAAGGCGCCATGCGCAGAGACCGTAACCGTGCATGCAGCGAAGAAATGGCCGGTTGTCGATGAGCCCCCAGGGCAGGAGGCCGTCAAAGGAAGCCCCGAGCGACAATTCCCCAATGCGCAGGCCCGCCTCGTAGTGGCGGATTGCATCCTCGGGCCGGCGGTCGAAGGAGAGGTTGCCGAGGTGCGCATGCGCATCCAGGCAGCGAAGATCGGCCTGGCAGAGGTCCATCAGCTTCCTGGTCGCGGCCTTGAAGTCACCGCCGGCCTTGAGATCGTTGGACTCGCTGATCGGGTCGTCGTCGGAGTCAGCGGGGTCCCACCCGGGCAGCACCTGCTCCATCTCGAACATCATTCGAGCGCCACGGGCGATGATCGGCTTGGTCCACTCCTCGAGAGGCTCGTCATCCTCGCCCCAGTAGTGCTCGCCGGGTGTCCATGTTCCTTCATCCACCAGCTTGAGCGGAACCAGGCCGATGGCGGCGACGTCCAGGCGCACTGAGTCGATCCGGCCCGAGAGATAGGGATGGCCGGCATATCTCCATTGCTTTTTCGGCTTGACCACGGCGATCTCGGCGGGAACCACGTTCCACGGCTGATCGGCGCGCAGCGTGATGACACGCTCGGTTCCCAGGAGCCGGCAGCGCACCGCGTTGCCCTTGAGGGACAGCACGGCAAGCTCTACCGTGCCCGCCATGTCCAGGTCGGCTGCGGTGACTTTGTGCTGCCGCATGCGGCGGGGAGGCGGGGAGACGTCGGGAGGGAACGGCGGTATGCCCTGCCACTTTCGGTAGGCAGCGACGTATCGGGTTCCGTTCCAGTGTCCCGGAAACGCCACATCCAGAACCGAGACGACATGCACGGACCCATCTTCCCGCCTGCACCTCGCCGTCAAGCCGCGCCGAACATTTCCGGCGTAGCCGATTTCCAGGATGGAAACCGGCTGGCCGATGACAAACCCGTCGCAAGGGAAGGAAACGGCGTCCTCGAAAGCCTGTCGGAACGCCTCGAGCTGTTCGTCGTCACCGTAGGAATCAACCGTGATCTCTTTGATGAGCCGATCCAGATCGTCCGGTTCCCGGACATCGCTCGAGGCCTTTACCATGCGTGATCTCCCTTCATCGATTGCTTCATCCCCATTCGTCGGGCAGAGCTTCAAGCGGCAGCGCATGCACCAGCTTGGTGATCGGGTAGGCATTGGCGGCCCGGCAGATCAGGGCCGCCCGCTTGACCTTGCCGATTTCATCGGCCACTTGCTGGAGGACCAGGGAGTCTTTCTCGGTCGGCAGCTCTGTCCACTTGGCGTCCGCAAGCTCGAAAACGCCTCCGCGATGGAACAGGAAGTCGACCTCCTTGTTGCGGTCACGCCAGAAATGGAGGTCCCAGCCGCCCCTCCTGTTCACCTGGAGCCGGCGCAATTCGCCGAAAACGAGCGTCTCCCACAGTGCGCCCGCCATCGGAGATTCCCGAAGGTCGGCGAGCGATCGGATTCCCGCCAGGAAGCAGCACAAGCCCGTGTCGCCAAGGTAGAGCTTGGGGGATTTCACGAGAGACTTGGTTCGGTTGGAGAACCACGGCTCCAACAGCACCACCTGTCCCGAGGCCTGGAGGACGCCGAGCCAGGCGGCCGCCGTGGAGCCGCTGATGCCGACATCTCGGGCCAGGTCGGCACGGTTGAGGAGTTGACCGCTGCGCAGCGCACAGGCGCGGATGAAACGCTCGAAATCACGCAGGCTCGCCACTTGCAGGAGTTGCCGCAAATCTCGTTCAAGATAGGTGGCCAGGTAGGACCGCTGAAACGCCTGGGCATCGAGTTCCGGCTTTTCGTACAGCTCGGGAAACCCTCCCCTGGAAAGGAACTCCATGACGCTCGCCTTGGAGACAGCGGCGCGCACTTCAAGCCAGGACAGGGTCTCGAGCTCGAGAATGTCGGCGCGCCCCGCCAGGGATTCTGAGACCGCCTTCATCAGGACCAGTTTCTGCGAGCCCGTAAGGATGTACTGCCCGTTTTTCGCACGATGTCGATCGACGGCTGCCTTGAGATGGCGGAACAGGCCCGGAGCGTATTGCACTTCATCCACGATGAGGGGCGGCTGGTGGCGGGCGAGAAACGACGCGGGGTCGTGTTCCGCCTGCTCCGCTTCGCTCGGCAAATCAAGCGACACGTATTCGTAGGAGCTGAACGCGCGTCGCACGAGGCTCGTTTTGCCGGTCTGTTGTGCCCCGGTCAATACAACCACGGGGCGTTGCGCCGCCCTGCCGCTGAGGAGACCTTCGATGAGACGGGGAACCCACATGCTGCAAATTCTACGATTCAATCGCAGAATTTGCAAGATGACTACTGCAATTCAAAACTCGGCAGACCAACCGAAGATCCCCAGCATGTGGAGAGAAGAGCCCTTCTCCACAACTCAGACGCCAGCTGACGGTACGCAAGCGCCCGAACGATTCCCCGTATAGACCGATCTGACCTCATCGTTCTCATGCACCAGGCTCGTTTTAACTGTACTAATCCCTATGATGGCTCGGGTGGTTTCTTGACGGCATCAGCGGAGGTACGTATGCTTCAGGAAGGTAGAGGGGAGAAGTCTTTGCGCTACAGGATTCTCATAACTGAGGACGAGGATGGCGAATTTGTCGCGGAATGTCCCAGCCTGCCGGGATGCATCTCTCAGGGCAAAATCAGAGAACTGGCGATCGAGAATATCCAGGATGCCATTAAGGGATACCTAGCCGAACTTGAGCAAAGATAGGCCATACGACAGCCTTTTTGGCCCGTTTCCTGAGCGGCTGGTCGTGTATCTCTTTACCCGGTAAGTACATCGTTTTGTGAGAAGTGCGGATTTGAGC
>JBEKXR010000500.1:0-3329 GCA_049511935.1 Spirochaetia bacterium
GGATGCTGCTTGCCTGGACGATGCGGGCGTAGAACTCGACGTTCGCGCTGGTCGGCACCGCAGAGGTGAGCCGTGAGATGTAGGCGCCGCCCCCGCAGAGCTCCAGGGTACCCCGGGTCCGGAGCTCGTCGGTCAGCGTGATCAGGTCGATGGACTGGCCGCGGTCGAACAGGGCGAGCACCGCCTCGTAGATGCGCTGGTGCGCGCCCCGGTAGAAATCTTCGGGCCGCAGGAGCGGGATGATGGTCGGGAGAGCCTCAGCGTCGATGAGCACGGCGCCGAGCGTCGCGATCTCCGCCTCCTCGTTGTGGGAAGGGATCGCATCCCTGAGGTTGCCGGTGGACATGGCGTTGCTCACGCCTCTTCCCCCACTTTCACCTCTCGTCGATGGTTACGCGTCCGCGCTGGGCGCAGGAGTCTCCACTGCCGGAGCCGGCACGACTGACGGGGCAGCGGCTTCAGGCTGCGCGGTGGCGGCGTGTTCCGCGCCTGCCGCGGCGGAACGAATGGCGCCTCCGGTGCCAGCAGCCTCCGCCTTCCGTCCCCGCGGCGCGCGCTGCTTTGACTGCGTCGATGCGGAACCCGGCTGTGCCGCGCCTTCCACGACGAGCTTCACCGTGGCCTCTTCCTTGTCATAGAGCCTGATGCGGATCTTGTAGATGCCCACGTTGCGGATCGTGTGCTCGGGAATCTCGATCCTCTTCTTCTCTATGGAGAAGCCCTTCTTCTCCAGCTCCACCGCGACGTTGGTGTTGTTCACGGAGCCGAAGAGCTTGCCGTTCTCTCCCGCCGGGACGCTGAACTTGATTTCCTCCGCTTCCAGCCGCTCCTTCAGGCCCGCCGCCTCCAGGCGCTTCTCCCACTTTCTCTTCTCGATGGCGGCTCGCTTGTGCTCCAGGCCCGCGAGGAACTCCCGCGTATGGGGAACGGCGAGCTTCTTGGGAAGAAGGAAATTGCGGGCGTAGCCGTCCGCCACCTCCTTGATGTCGCCCTCTTCACCGAGGCCGATGACGTCCTGATTGAGGATTACCTTCATCTGAAATCGCTCCTTTCGCTCACAAAAATCCGCCTTCAGCGGCGCACTTGAATCCGCCTTCAGCGGCGCCCTCATTCCCTCGGCGCCGTTTCACGGGGAATGCGGTACCGGATCCAGTTCTCAGAGATCCCGAGGACCGGGATCGCAAGGACGACGAAAAGACCCGCGCCGGGCGACGCGGCCAGTATGACCAGCCCCACGACGAGCAGGAACCAGAGCAGTCGCGGGATTCGATACTTCTCGAATATGAACAGCACAATGGCCATGCCCTGCAGGCCGAAGAGGAACAGCAGGACCAGCCCGATGTTCCACGCCGCGTATGCCCATACGGAGATACCGAGGAAGAGATCCGCGAGCACGAGCGCCCCGGACACGATGAGTGGCCACAGCCAGCCGCTTTCCAACCGGAACCGCGAAAGCTGGAAACCCGGCGCTGCCCCCATCAGGGTTCGGGCCCGGCTCGCCGCCGCCTGACCTGCCCACCAGGAGAAGGCCAGCATTATCGCGTAGTCTGCGAGCAGGCTCCGCAGGAGGTACGCTTCCGCCATCTGCCGGAGCCGTGCCGGCTGCAGCATCGGGGCGAAGTACGCCCCGGCCCCGCTTTCCGCGGCAGGTGCGAAGACGCCGGAGAGCGTCTTCGAGATATCTGCGAACAGCAGGTTCATTGACTGCTGGAAAGCCGGCGATCCCGAGAGCCAGACCGCGGCGGGCAGGGCAGCCGCGCCTGCCAGGGCCGTTGCGGCGAGCAGCATGACGAGGGTCCGGGGTCTCCGCCGGAGTGGAAAGTTCACCACGATCATCCCGAGAAGAAGAACGCCCGCGACCCCGATCTCGATTGCGCCCAGGATGTCGGGGAGTGCATGGTCCTTCGAGAAAACCGCCGGCCAGAACCTGATGAGAAGGAAGACTGCGAAGAATACCCCGGCCGCCAGCGCAAGGCTGCGGATCCCGCGGCGAGTCGCCACGATCTGCAGCGGCACTAGGAACAGGACGAAGCCCACTCCCGTGTGGTAGAGGAGCAGGGACGAGAAGGTGAACAGGAGTATCTCGAAGTAGTGTCCGCTCGAGGTTCTCTGGTACATTGCGACGCCGTAGGCGTGACTGCCTGCCCGGGCCCGCGGGGGGCCCGGCACGGTCCGTGCCCTACCTCGCCACGTAAGGGAGCAGGGCCAGGCTGCGCGCCCTCTTGATGGCCCGGGCGAGCTCCCTCTGGTGCTTCGCGCAAGTCCCCGTGATCCGGCGCGGCATGATCTTGCCGCGCTCCGAGGTGAAGCGCTTCAGACCGCCTGCATCCTTCCAGTCGATCGTGGCCTTCTTGATGCAGAACTTGCACACCTTCCTTTTGAAGAAGGTCTTGTGCCGTCCCCGTCCCCCCTGGTAGCCGCCCCGTTCGCCGCGATCCCCTCGATCCCCGCCGCCGGACCCGCCTTCCCTGCGGTATCCGCCCTCGCGGCGGAACCCGCCGGGTCCCCGGTCGCCCGGGGGTCGGTCGCCCTGCGGCCGCTCACCCTGCGGTCGGTCGCCCTGCGGTCGGTCACCCTGGGGTCGATCACTCTGGGGTCGGTCCGCGCCCGCAGGCGCCCCTTCCGGTGCGCGGGGCATGGATTCCGGAGTGCCCTGGTTATCTGACATGATCTGTTTCCTCTCCTGCTGCCTGTTCAGAATGGAATATCATCTTCGAAAGTATCCGTCGCGGGGGGCCCGCTTTCCGGTGGCTCCGAACGGCCCGCGCCCGGATCCGCCGGTGCTCCCTGTCCCTGACGGCCGCCGCTCCCGCTTCCCAGGAGCATGACGTTGGTAGCGAAGATCTCCACCTTGCTGCGGGCCTGCCCGTCCTGCTCCCAGCGGTTCTGCCGGAGCTGGCCTTCAATGCCCACCTGCTTTCCCTTGACGAGATACTGGTTCAGCGACTCGGCCGTCTTGCCCCACAGAACGATGTCGAAGAAATGCGCCTCCTCCACCCACTGGTCGTCCTTCTTGCGGCGCTGGTTGATGGCGAGGCCGAATTTGCTCACGGCGGCGCCGTTGTTCGTGTACTTCAGCTCCGCGTTCCGGGTCAGCCGGCCGACGAGAACGACATGATTGATGTCTGCCATCGCGCCCTCCGGGGAGAACTAGTTGTCCTGGCGGACGAAAAGGTACTTGAGTATCTCTGGTCTGAGCTTCAGCGCCTTGTTGAGGGCCTTGAGCGGTTCCGGCGCGCTCTCAATGACGTAGAGGACGTAGCGCCCCCGGTCATTCTTTCGGACGGGGTAGGCGAGGAGCCTGTCCCCCATGTCCTCTTCCTTCTTGA
>JBEKXR010000501.1:0-3320 GCA_049511935.1 Spirochaetia bacterium
GCTGTTTCAGCCCGGGCTGCAAGTCCTCGACGCGGCGCGCGTGGAAGCCCGCTCCGGCGACGGGCTGGCGGCGGTGACGGAAAAGATCGCAGTGTTCGCGATATCGGCCCAGCCTGTCGAGGTGCGCCTGGCGTCCGCGGGAGCGGTCGTCGAGGCGGCCGGCATCCGAACGGGAGCGGCGAATTTTGCCTTGTTTGATCCTTCTCTCCTCCTCTCGGAAAGGGGAAACCGGACAACAGTCCGGGGAATCGACGTCGGGAGGCTCGATGCACGTCTCCTCGTCATCCAGGACATCGTTCCCCTTGACGTCTCCGTCAGTGCGGAGATCCACGGGTCCATCCTCGCGGCGATCGTCAAGAATGGCGACCTGAGGTCCCTGAAGGGTTGCTTCATTCTGAAGGCAGGCCGCGCCTATCCGCTCGGAGAAATCGATCCGGGCGCGACGGTTCATCGGACCTTCGACCTTGCGGAGGGCTTCGAGCCTCTCGATCAAGGGACATGGTTCCCGGAGGGGGACTCCCGGCGTGCGGGCCTGTGGAAGGCTGAGGCGGGGGAGGCGGACCAGAAGAACATCCCGGCTCAGCTCATTGGATGGCTCGAGGGACCTGTCCTTCCCTTGACGTTCCCGGGGGGCACATCGTTCGGCGGCCGTCCGGGGCTTGCGCTCCTGCGCGTGGAGTCGGAATGAGACAGGATTTGAGGCTGTACCTGTCTGAGCGCGCGATCCTTCGAACGTACCTCTTCATTGCCGGCGCGCTCGGACTCGCCCTTCTGGCGATGTGGCCGCGAACCACGATCGAGGCTGCCCTGCGCGCCGGTTCGGCCTCCGATACCTTCACGGTCGTGGCCGTGTGCTTCCTCCTCTTCCTCCTGTACCTTGGCGCCCGCTATGGCGCGGAGGACTTTTCCGGCGATTCGGCCGGCCGGCTTCGGGAATACGTCACATTGACCGGCGTGTCGCTCGTTTCCCTGGTCGGCAGACGCCTGATCTTCGCCGTCCTGCACACGTTCCTCCTGCTCCTGATTGGTGCCCCGTTCCTTGCCGCGGCGATGGCCGTGGGTGGAGCCGGGTTCCCCCAGGCGCTCTCCGCCCTCGCTGTCATCGGCGCGGCGAGCCTTGCCGCGCGGATGTGCGGCCTCCTGGTCCTCACGCTCGTCGGCGGGCGCCGCCCGCTGCGCGACCTGTTCCTGATGCCCGTTCTCGCGGCCTCCCTGGTGGTCACATATATCCTGGCGCCGCGGACCAACCCCTTCCATGCCATTGCGTTTCTCCTGAAAGACGCGGAGGGGTCGTCCACCCCGCTGACGTGTGCCGCGGCGAGCCTGGGCGTTGCGCTCGTTCTCGCGGGATGCGCCGCGGCTGTGCTGTCCGGAGTGCGCAGTCATGCGAAACGCCGTAGGGGAACGGGTGCGTGAATCCCGGGCTCTCTTTGCGACCCTGGTGGCTCGGCTCGAGCGGCGCGCGCGCCGCGACCTCCTCATCCGCGGCGCTGCAACCGGCAGCTTTGTCGGGCTTCTGCCCGCTGTGGTCGTCTCGCTTCTTGCCGGGAGCGTCCCCCTTCATTTCGCGGCACTTCTGCTGGCAGCCGGTCTGGCTGCGGCCGGGTGCGCCGCGGGACTTGTCGCGGCGCTCCTGCGCCGCGTCGATCGCCGTCACCTCCTCATCCAGGCCGACAGGGTCCTCGGCAGCCGCGAGCTCACAAGCACGGCGCTCGAGCTCGTCGATTCCGACGCATCGGGTGTTTTCACGGAGGCCGTGATCGAGGATGCGGCGCAGCTCCTGGTCCGGACCGCTCCGAGGAGAATCCTGGGCCGGCTCAGGGTGCCCCTTGCCCCCTTCGCTGCGCTGGCCGCTCTCCTTGCCGCGGCCGGCCTGCTCTTCCCGGTGAACCTGCGCGCGCTCTTCCCTCGACGGGTCGACTCCAGCTCTGAGCTCGCCCAGATCGGCGAAGATCTTCGAAACCGGGGGCTGCGCCTGGCCGAGGAGGCGCGCACCCGTGATCTCGGCCGTTCCCTCGAGCTCTCGCAGCAGCTCGCCCGGTTAGGGAATGACCTCGCGGCCAGGAGGATCCAGCCGGGGGATGCGCTGGACCGGATGTCCGAGCTGGAGGCTGGGCTGGCCGAGGAGTACCAGCTGCGGTTGCAGGAGGCGCAGCCCGCCGCATCCTCCGGACTAGCTGGCAGCGGGGCGACGAGCAGAGGCACTTCGACCGGGATGCCTGGAGATAATACGGGGAAGACAGGTGAGGCCGGGCAGGGCTCAGAGGGTTCGTCCGATGCCAAATCCGCCCTTGGCGATGCCAAATCCGCCCTTGGCGATGCCTTGGACAGGCTGCGCCATGCCCGGCGTCAGCTCGAGGGCCAGGGATACGGCGACCGTGCACAGGCGCAGTCTCCCTCGCGACCCCGCCGGCAGCGAAGCCCTTCCGGTGCCCAGCCAGGATCGCACGGGCTTCCCCCCGGGCAGGGTGAGACCGGGCAATCGGCACAGCGGGGCCAGGATCCCGGCTCAACGCCGGGCGGCACGGGAGAGGGAGCCGCGATCGACCAGCAGGGGGCCCGTGATCCGGGGAGCGGCATCGGCACCCTGCCGGCGCCGGTGAAAAGAGGAGAGCCGACGACCATCGTCGAGGGAGGCAGGGGGCCGGGCCTGCAGGCGCAGGGAAACCCGTCCGAGGGCGACTCGACCCGCCTCCTCGCCCGAGCGCTTCCGGAATGGACCGGTGCGCGGCTCCCCGAGGCGACAATCCTGAACAGCTACTCGCGGCAGGCGGAGAGCGCCCTCGCCCGGGACGAGGTTCCCCTGAAGCTGAAAGAGTCCGTGAAGGAATACTTCACCGTCATCGGCATGTCGAAGTAGGGAGCGGACATGGACGTACGGGAACAGGCGGCATGGGCGAGCGGCGCGGTGCGCGCACTGCGGGAGGAGATCGGGCGCACCATCGTCGGGCACGAGGAGGTGGTCCATGACGTCCTCGTCTGCCTCTTCTGCGGCGGACACGCGCTCCTCGAGGGCGTGCCGGGGCTGGGAAAGACGACCCTCATCAAGTGCCTCGGACAGGTGCTCGACCTCGTGACCTCCCGGATCCAGTTCACTCCCGACCTGATGCCCGCGGACATCATCGGGACGAACGTGCTGGTCCCGGAAGAGACGCAGGCAGCCGGGGCGGGTGCCGAGACGCGCCGCTTCGTGCGGTTTCAGAAGGGCCCCGTGTTCGCGAATATCGTCCTTGCGGATGAAATCAACCGCGCCACGCCCAAGACGCAGTCCGCCCTCCTGGAGGCAATGCAGGAGCAGACGGTGACCGTGGGCGGGACCA
>JBEKXR010000502.1:0-3317 GCA_049511935.1 Spirochaetia bacterium
ACGGGCGCCAGCATCGACGAGATCAAGGCCGCCTACCGCCAGCTCTCCCTGAGACACCACCCCGACAAGGTGGCCAACCTCGGCCCCGAATTCGTCAAGGTTGCCGAGGAGCGGTTCAAAGCCATCCAGCAGGCGTACGAGGACATCCGACGGGAAAAAGGGTTCTGAGAAGACTGTTCCGCGCGCTCTGGCGAAGCAAGATTTGTGAACCCTGCGCCCATTCAGCTTTCCTGCGCCGTTGCTCCCGGGTTCCGTGTCGGTGCTCTGCGGGGCGCGAAAAGCAGGCCGGACCAGGTCGCATCGATCGCGCACACCTTGTAGTCCACCAATCCCGCGGCAAGGCCCGCTTCGCGCACCTCCCTCTCGGAGGGTCCCGCGAAGCCTGTCCCCGGAGCCCGATGGACCCCTGGCGCCCGGAGGGCCGTTTTCTTGCGCCACGCGATCCACACGGGCGCCCCGGCCGCGAAGCCGGAAATGCGGTGGATCTCCCGCCCCAGCTCAGGACTGCTTTTCACAAACCAGATGACCAGCCCCGGATGCCCGCGCGCCCCCGCTCGGAGCTTTGCTCCCCCGGGCAGCTCGCCAAGGGTTTGGGCGAATCCGGGAGGCGCCCCGATCAGCGCAGCCGTCATGCCCGGCATGATGCCGAGCTTCCCCGGCAGCGGGGTCCCCGAGTATCCGGCGCGGGCCGGCACGCGCTTCACACCGAGATCTCACCAGAGAGATAGGTCGCCGCACGTCCGCCGATCTTCACCCGGTCGCCGGCATCCTCGCAGCTGAGCTCTCCCCCCCGTGAGGAAACCTGCCGTGCCCGAAGCGTTTTCTTTCCCAGCCGGCGCGCCCAGTAGGGGATCAGCGTGCAATGAGAGGAGCCGGTCACCGGATCCTCGGGGATGCCGATGCCCGGCGCGAAGAAACGGGAAACGAAGTCGGCCCCGCTGCCCGCCTGCGCCGGCGCGGTGGCGATGACACCCATCCGATCGATCCTTGCAAGGAGTGACATGTCAGGGGCGAGGCCGCGCACGTCGTCTTCCGCCGCGAATACCGCCAGGTAGTCCCGCGCGCCGCGGATTTCGACCGGTTCCTTCTTCAGACCGGGGATGAGCACCGACGAGGGCTCGCAGGGGAGTGCGGGACGGGAGGGAAAGTCCAGGATGAGCAGGTCTCCGCGCCGCTCGACGGTCAACGGGCCGCTGGGAGAGCTGAAGATCACGGACGAACCCTTCCAGCCCCGGTGCTCGAAGAGGACGTGCGCCGCGGCCAGTGTCGCATGGCCGCAGAGATCCACTTCCACGGCAGGGGTGAACCACCGCACCTCGCACCCGGACGCCGCGGACACCACGAATGCCGTCTCGGGCAGGTTGTTCTCCGACGCGATACGCTGCAGGAGGCCGGGCTCCAGCCACTGCTCGAGGAGGCAGACGCCCGCAGGATTTCCGCCGAATACCGCTCCGGCGAAAGCGTCGACATGCCAGAAGGGGAGCTTCACGGCGCGCACTCGCCATTGCGCGAGATACGCGCCCCGAGCGACTGCAGCCTCTGGGTGAGGTTCTCATAGCCGCGCTCGATCTGGTAGACATTCTGGATGCAGCTCCTGCCCTGCGCGCACATTGCGGCGATCAGCATGGCCATGCCGGCGCGCACGTCGGGTGAGACGAGCTCGGAGCCCGCCAGCCGCGACGGCCCGGTGACAACGGCACGATGCGGATCGCAGAGGATGATCTTTGCGCCCATGCCGATCAGCTTGTCCACGTAGAACATGCGTGACTCGAACATCTTCTCGTGGATGAGCACCGTCCCTTCCGCCTGCGTCGCCACGACGAGCGCGATGCTGATGATGTCGGCGGGGAAGCCCGGCCACGGTGCATCGTCGATCTTCGGGATCTGCCCCCCCATGGTCGGTACGACCTTCAGGCCCTGCACGGAGGGCACCCGGATCGTTTCCCCCGAGGTCTCCCAGGTGATGCCCAGCTTCGCGAAACCCAGCTTCATCATGCGAAGGTTCTGCGGCGACGCGTCCTCGATCTCGATGTCCCCCCGGGTGGCCGCTGCCAGCCCGATCAGGGAGCCGACCTCCATGAAATCGCTGCCGATTCGGAAGTCGGTTCCCGAGAGCCGTACCGCTCCCTCCACGGTGAGGATGTTCGACCCGATCCCCGTGATTCGAGCGCCCATGGACACGAGCATCCGGCAGAGGTCCTGGACGTGGGGCTCCGATGCCGCGTTCTCGATCACGGTCGTCCCCTCCGCAAGGACGGCGGCCATGAGCACATTCTCAGTGGCCGTGACCGACGTCTCGTCGAGGAAAATCGCGGCGCCTTTCACCTTGTTGGCGGAGAGCACGAAGAAATTCCCCGATTCCACCCGGACGCCAAGCTCCATGAGTGCGAGGAAGTGCGTATCCAGGGGCCTGCGGCCGATCACGTCTCCTCCGGGCGGGGGCAGGAGGACGCGCCCCTTGCGCGCAAGAAGCGGCCCGGCCAGGAGGATGGAGGCCCGGATTTTCTGCGCGAGGTGGGGAGGGATCTCCTCGCGGGTAATGTCCAGGGTGTGCAGCCTGTAGTCGTTGTGCCCGATCTTCTGCACGGCGCTCCCGAGAGTCTTGAGGATCTCGATCATCACGTGCACGTCCTCGATCTCGGGGAGATTCCTCAGCACCACGGGCTGGTCCGTGAGGAGCGTGGCTGCCAGGCAGGGAAGCGCGGAGTTCTTGTTCCCGCTCGCCTTGATCCGGCCCTTCAGGGGGAACCCGCCTTCTATGACGTACTGGTACGGGGGCATACCGCTATTATAGAAGGAGAAGGAGCATGATCAAGGGAACGCGCACCCCGCCTTGCTCGGGGCAGGTCCCACCGCTCCTTTACTTCCCCCGGCATTTTCGCTACCTTCGAATCGCGCCCCGAATCGCAGTTTCTGGCAGAGTGCCCGGTTGCGCGCGCAAATCAAGGAGCAGGACCATGCTGAGAGAATCGGTGGAAACGGCCCTCGATGAGATTCGGCCGGCCCTCCGTGCGGACGGGGGAGACGTGGAGCTCATCGAGGTCAGCGAAGATGGAATCGTGAAGGTGAAGCTCACCGGCGCATGCCATGGGTGCCCCATGGGTCTGCAGACGCTGAAGATGGGCATCGAGGCCCACCTGAAGCAGAAGGTTCCAGAAGTGAGCGAGGTTCTCGGGGTGTAAGCCCTGAAAACGGAAAGGAGATTCAGAATGGCGGAGCTCAGGGATCTGTATCAATCGGCGGACTGGAAAAAGGAAAAGCACGTCCCGGTGATCGACGCGCCCGAGTCGGTGAAAAAGGGCGGCGCCGTGCAGGTG
>JBEKXR010000503.1:0-3298 GCA_049511935.1 Spirochaetia bacterium
ATCTTGATACTGACCACGATTCCCAGTCCCAGCCGGAACTTCTGCCACAACGTGAGAAACGGAAAGGCGATGAAGTCCCCCAGGCTGGACATGGAAACCAGCCTGCCGTCATCGTAAAACCCGCTCTTCGACTCGCGCCAGTATACCTCGCCATCGAGGCCGATGGATCGCAGGAAGCCCAGCAGGAGGCTGTCTGTTGACAGGACGACGTGGTAGAACCGGTCACAGGTGAGGCCATTCCATGTGTACGGAGAGCTCAGCCCTCCGAGGCGTCTGTCTTTCTCAAAGATGGTTACCCTAGCCTGGCTCCGCTCGACAAGTTCCATGGCGGTCACGATGCCCATCATGCCGCCGCCGACGACTGCTATTCGCATAGGTTCGTTTGTCGATTCCAATCCATTTTCCATCCCGACCTCACGCTATGCAGCTCTCAAAATTACTGTTGGCTCGCGGAGATACTCATCGGTGACGCCTCCTCACCTTCATCGATAAGATCCCCAGGAGCAGCTTCAGATGTCCAAGAATTGTCTTCAAGGTTTTCATCTTCGAATATCCGAAGATCCTGCTCTGGATTGTCGTCGGGAACTCCTTGATCGTCCCTCCCGAAATGTCCAGCCGAGCCAGAAGCTCTACAATCCCCCTGAAATCGCCGTAATTGGTCCGGATGTTCGCGACTGCTGATTTCCTGTAGACGCGAAAGCAAGAGGTATATGTGTACAGTTTGTGTCTCAGCACGAGGTGATAAAGCCTCGAGAGAGACCGAGAAAGAACAAGACGCCAGCCCGGGACGGCCAACACAAAACCACGGGGATGATACGGGGAAGCGGTGACCAGATCCGTTTTCTCGTCCAGCTCCGGTATCATGCGGATGAGCTCCAGCGGGTCGTAGGAGCAGTCCGCGTCAATCGAGCACACGATCGCAGTATCGCTCGCGCATATCCCTGTTTCGATCGCCCGTGCAATTCCGCGGTTCGCCTTATGATGCTTGACGGTACAATTTGACCGGCTCCCGAACCGAGACCTGAGCCCCTCCAGAGTATGGTCTGTACTGCAATCGTCCACGAACACGAACTTCATCTCGTAGGAAGGCTTGGCGGCTGTTTCCAGCTCGGCCAGGGCATTCTCCAAGTACGGCAAAGAGGACACTTCGTTATAGCATGGAACGATTACGGAGACCGACTTCCTGGGGTAGTACCCCGATGTGACGCCCGTGGGTTCCAGCGGCTGTCGAGGTTCGTTCCTTGGATCGGCGGTGCAGGCTTTGACCCATCCTGGCTCGATTCCAAGATAGTCGCGAATCGACATAAAGTGGGCTCGCTTGAAATACTCGGGCAGCATCGTGCGCATCTTGCCCAGGTTCCTGTACTGCTTCATCCGTGAAATGAAGCCAATCGCGTTGATGAACGGCTGCTCTTCGTCCAGCTCCCAGGGGTGGAAATATAGAACGAAGGGAGCGTCTCGTCGCCGCAGCCAGTCCTCGAAGAATCCCAGCATCAGGCCGTGGGGCAACTGCCTGAGATAGTTGCCTCCCGAGATCGACAGGTTCAAACCGAGCAGCGACTTCGTGGAGATCGGGAGCTCCCGGATGATGCCGCTTGGGGTCTCTATCCCACAGGCACCTCTCAGCAGTTTGAATGGGTCTCGTCCGACA
The DNA here is from genome assembly GCA_049511935.1 of Spirochaetia bacterium. Taxonomy (GTDB): domain Bacteria; phylum Spirochaetota; class Spirochaetia; order SZUA-6; family Fen-1364; genus Fen-1364. Next base: position 1,652 of record JBEKXR010000503.1, read on the forward strand.
ATCGGAGGACAACAGCTGGCATCATAGATATGCCCTTCTTCAAGCAGAATCGAAAGGGCCCACTTCTCTTGGGGGCGGATGTAGCGATAGGCGCATCGGTAGCCAATAACCATTCGACCGCTGGCGGACTGCAGGGCAGCCCGGGCCCGTCGAATGTCATCACGGAATTGATTGGGAGTCATCTCGCTGATAGCTCTGGCCCAATACCCGGCGCTGGCAATCTCGTGTCCCTCGTCCGCCAGTCTCCGGATGAGAGTGGGAAATTGCTCGCCGATCCATCCCAAGGCGAAAAAAGTGGCCTTCAGGTTGAACTGGTCGAGCAGACGCAGCGCGCTATCCACGTCCCTGTCAAGCCGGCTTTGGAAGCGGCTCCACTGTTTCTCCCCGATGAGGGTGCGAAAGACTCCCCGGTGGAAGTAATCCTGAAGAAGTACGGTCACCACACCCTGCATGCTCATTCTTTTCACCGTTGTTGGGTCTTTTCTAGCATGTCTATGCCAACACACCAGAAACGTGCGATCTCCGTTCGGCAATCGCTGCCGCGTGCTCGCCCATCGGGATTATTCGAAAAGTCCTTCCGATGCGTCGGATTACGAAATCGAAAATGAAGCGCTTTTCCGAGGCGGGCAGATCCATACCCGGAAAAAAGCGCAACTCAGGGACTTGGTCTCCTCCGAAGAGATCAAGCGGATGCAGTAGAAAGCTGGGCTCGGTTCCAGTTAAAAGGCAAAGTGTAAGGGCCATCTCGAGATATGTCATCATGAGCTTTGACGAAAAACGGCGTAGGTATACCAAGTAGCTCAAGTGAAACGGCATGCGCAGAATTGGGATAGTAGTCACGGGGATTTCGAGGATTTTCCTCCCCGAAGGAAGCTGCAGCTCATAAGGTCGCAGCGGCTTGAATCCGTCCGCCACTCGGCCGAAAAGCATGTTTCGTTGCCTCTGTTCCTCCCGCGAGAAGCTAGATGTCCAGAAGTAGTACATGCGAGCCAAGGGTCCGATAAAGCTCGGCAGCGAGGAAGCATCGAACCGGTAGCCGAGGTCGGCCAGCGTTTCCAGTGCATCCGCCGAACAGCTGAAGCCGGGTCCGCGGAAGCCGACCGGCGCCTGACCGGTGACCACCCGGATCAGTTCGTCCGCCTGATGGATTTCCCGATACACCTCCTCTTTCGAATACAGGTGCAGCCACGGCTCGTGTTCGAAGGAGTGATTTCCTACCTCGTGCCCGTGTCGCGTAATCATCGACAATGGTTCCCGATTTTTTTCTTGTGCGGCGTCACGCCCGACGATAAAAAACGTAATGCGGCAACCAAGCGCGTCCAACAATTCCATTGCATAAGGGAGCAGGACGTCAAGATAGGACGGGAAGCTTTCCCAGCCTCTATCGCCATGGGTCTTCATGTAAGACCACTGGTTGTCCAAGTCCATCGACATGCTGGCAAGGGGTTTCACTTTACTCCACCTCATTCCCTGAGTTTATATAGGCTTATCACGAATCTCGGTTGTTTCCTGCGTTCGGGGCCGATGCCGAATCTGGAAACAAAACTGTACCCTTTCTCGCTTATCAGATCCTGGTATTGGGGTTGGAGGCGCTGGTAGTTGAACTGTTCCAATTCAATGATGTATCGCGGATGCGTTCTATCCCAT
>JBEKXR010000504.1:0-3276 GCA_049511935.1 Spirochaetia bacterium
AAAACCACGCTCTTGTGCACGAAGACAGTGGCCTTGACCGCGCCGATCTTGAATGCATTGTGAGGTTGCTTACGACGCACATCAGAGCGGATCGGTTTACAGCCTTGCATCAAACCCCCAAAAGGTCGAATAAAGCATCATTTCCGCCCTCTTGGTCTCCTAGCGTGGTGTAGCCCCTCTTTCCACGGGGCGGCGCAGTCCCGCTCGTGGTAGCGCCTGAGAAGCGCGACAAAGCGAGCATCCTTCAGCGGGTCCTTCAGAAATCGAAACAGGTGGGAGGGACAGGAGCAATCGGAGCAGCCAAAGCCGGGCACCATCCCGTCCGAGATGCTCTTGGCGTCCCCCGCCAACCTGCACTCCAGGTCGTTGCACGTTTGGATTGGAAACGCACGAGTAGTTCGCGCCGCAACCCGTAAGAAGTCGATGTGCCATCTCAAGGTCTTGCCGTTGATCCTACGTTCATGGCGAGCGAGTCTCAGAGACGGGCCGCGTCGGGCGGAACCCACGTAAACATACCAGCCCTTTTCAAATCGAATGTTGCCAAGAGAGCCGATAGCCAATGTTCGCGGACGCGCAAGCTCCAAGGCGAAGAGGTAAACTCCGGAATCTAAACGTCGGGTGTCAGGCGTTCGCGCAGTCATCGTTTCATCGCATCCTGCAAATCCAAATCCCGCGGGCGTCAGACTCCTTCTTCGGGGCGAGATCGTTGAGTCGCTGGTATCCAATCAAAAACTGCAAACGGAATTCGATTATTCTTCGTCGCTAACCAGTATGCAACTCGTGAAAGCCATCTTGTTCGAGCCGTAGTTGTAAGGAACGCCGTTCTTCTCGCACACATCGCTCACCCACAAGCCGTTGGCTTCCATTGAGGAAAGCGCCTTGTCGGGAAAGCGGCACGGGGCGTCGGGATAGGTGCAGGACGGGCAGAGGTCGCAACTACCCGCTCCCAGTGCCAGGATGCGAGGATAGGCGGTGCCGAGCGCGGCTGCGAGATCCTGGAACCGCTTCTTGTGCTGCTTTTCGATCCGCTCCATGGCTTCGATATCGAATGAGTCTTCGACATCCCCCACGCTTTGAACGATGATTCCCTCGTTGAAGCCGACAGCCTTGGCAGCGCACTCTCCAAGGGTGCCGCAGGCAGGCGGGCACATCCAGTTCGTGTTGTAGTGGTGGCAGCGATCCGCGTTACACATCTCGCGCACCTCGGGCAGGAATCGGAGGGTCTCCGCCTTAAGTGGCGCCGCGTGGGTGAACCCTGCTTCCATGGCCGCACCGATAAGCGCTTGCATCTTTGTATCGTTTGTAATCAGAGGAATCCTCCAGTTCGAATTCTCTTCAAGCATCAGCGACCGACGAACCTGCGGAGAGACTCAACGTCCGACACGTCCTTCTCTGTCGCGACTTTCTGACCCCAAGCGAACAAGCCACGAATCTTTTCATAGAGAGCGCTATCGACCCAGACAACGTTGCCCAGCCCACCGTCGCCGCGAAGGAAAGTGGGCGAGCGGATGTACTGCAGGGATACCCCCGATATTCCGGGAGTCTGTTTGCCCCCAGCACTGTTCGCCAACATAGCCCAGGTTTTCCCCCCCGGCTCCGTCGCTTTCGAGTTTCTGAGCATGATGCCAATTCCCGACACTTCCGGGATCCAGAAGGCGAGAGTTTGGAAACATCCGCATGATGTGTGGGGATGATCGCGTAGTGAATGTAGAAAAACGCGACCGACCTGACCCGATGTCATCGCCGCAACAGCCTCGTTGCATCCCTGGTATTCGCCGCGCTCGGCATCGATCACCGCACCCTTGCGAATGATCGACCGAAGCGGAAGATCCTTCTCGCTCTGACGCTTCCAGGGCACGTCGGCTGAATCGAATCGCGCCGCCGCCTTGATTGATGCATATGTGCGCGATGCACACATGGGTTCCCGCTCCGGGGTTGCGATGCAGGTGTGAACAAGGGAAAAAGTCCGACATTCGATGCACACACAGAACTCTTCGGTGTTCGCCTCGGTCATGGCATCGACTCTACGACGGCGTTCCTCCTTATATGCCCGAACCTCAGCCGCTTCGCGCTTCCGCGCCGCTTCATCGTAGATCAGCGTGACCCCAATCGATTGAAGACCCGGAAAGCGCACGCGGATGCCCTGGATGAGCGTTTCTGCGATCTGTCCGTCGGTGGGCATCGCTCCGTGAGCGGACTCTATGGCGAAGGAGTCGTCGCTCGGGCGTCCTCGCACACTCTTCATATAGCTCAAAGCCCTGAGCGCATGACCCTCCACGAACTGGGCGATGTCATCAGAGAATCCATCGTCGGCGATCTCTACAAGAATCCCGATGCCCGCCCTATTCCCGTCGATCACGGTGAGCCTTGGCGGAGCCTTGTTCACAGGCCGAACGCAGAAAAACGAATGAGAATCTCCGCCCAGAACGGTTTCCGCCTCGAACTGCTCAGATGCCCAGGCAGGATTGCAGAAAGACGGCAACTCGACGACTTCCCCACGATAGTAGCGCTGTCGCAGGTTCGGGAACCGGCTCCCTCTTTCGACAATCTCACTCGGCGTTCGGGCCACGACCCGTGTTCCATAGGGAAAGGGGAATGTAGGAGGAACGACGGCCGGGGCACCCAACTTCATCAACCCGAGCGCAATGAGATATTTGACGGGCGGGAGGTCCTCAGTAATGGCAAGAAAACCTGGCATATCCCTCTCGAGGAAATGCCCCATCTCGTGGTCCTTTCCCGGAGCTATCCTTCCCCAGACAAGACCGTATCGGACCATAAGCTGGAGGAAATAGATGGGCGATGTATCACGCGCACCGATGAAGACAGTCCCCTCGATTCCCGGTTGATCGGTGAAAACCATGAAGTCTCTCTCGATGAGGAGCTTGACGACTGCCGCATTTTCAACGTTGCCAAGAACTAGGAGCCTGTCGGACTTTGTCGGCGGTGCTTCCGGAAAAAGCCAAGGCATGATAGATTCCTGACATGGCTGAACGATTCGTCAATGTAGATCGTGATACCCCGATGCTGCTGCCGGTGGATCTGCGGGAGTGGATACCACAGGACGATCTGGTGCACTTCGTGATCAACGCGGTTGAGACGATGAGTCTGCGGGGTCTTTCCGTGAATCCGCGTGGCAGCGGCAGCAAGCAATATCCTCCGCGGGTGATGCTGGCGTTGGTGATCTACTGCTATGCAAACGGACTTTTCGCGTCGCGGCGCATCGAGCGGGCGACATATCGCGATCTGGCAGTGCGCTATCTGACAGGTGACACCCAT
>JBEKXR010000505.1:0-3268 GCA_049511935.1 Spirochaetia bacterium
GCAGGTGAACATGATGGGCAGCTTCCAGATGGAGGCGAGGTTCAGCGATTCGTGGAAGGTGCCCTGGTTGGCGGCGCCGTCCCCGAAGAAGCAGACCACGACCCTGTCCTCCTTCCGCATGTGGGTGCTCAGGGCGGCACCAACGGCGATCGGGATGCCCCCGCCCACTATCCCGTTGGCCCCGAGGTTGCCGGCGGAAACGTCGGCGATGTGCATGCATCCGCCTTTCCCCTTACAGACGCCTGTTTCTTTCCCCATGAACTCTGCCATCATCCTGTTCACATTCATGCCCTTGCCAATGCTCTGGCCGTGGCCCCGATGCGTGGCGTAGATCAGGTCCTGGGGCTCCAGAGCTCCGCACACGCCGATGCCGGTGGCCTCCTCGCCGATGCAGAAGTGGGCCGTGCCGTGCACTTTCCCGAGCGTGAACAGTCGGGCAGCGGTTTCCTCGAATGCTCGGGTCATGGCCATTCTGTAGAACATCTCGGTCAGCTTCTCTTTTGGGATACTCAAGGGGCTACTCCTTGACAAAAGACAGATTCTAATATGACAATTGTCATATGTCAGAATAAATGTCAAGAGAACGCTCTGCATCCGATTTCCTGAAAAAAAACAAAAAGAATTTTCTTGACAGAAAAAAAACTTTGTGCAATAATCTTGTCAACTATTTAATACAGGTGGAACAATAATTCAAATTTTTCCATATACCAACCATTCAGGAGATCCGAATGAAGGCGTTCGATTTCAGCGTTCCGACACGGGTTTTCTTTGGGGCGGGCGAGGTGAAAAGGATCGTTGACACGGCTCCCAGTCTCGGGAAGAAGGCGATGCTGCTTGCTGCCAAGCTCACCATGAAGCAGACTGGAGTGCTGGACAGAGTGGCCGGCCTCCTGAAGGCCGCCGGGCTGGAGGTCGTGGTTTCCGACGACGTGGATCCCAACCCGAAGGACGTGGACATCGACCGCCAGGCGCAGGCGTTCCTCAAGAACCGGTGCGATTTCGCGGTCGGCCTCGGTGGGGGAAGCTCCATGGACTCCGCCAAGGCGGTGGCCTTCCTGGCCGCCCAGGGCGGGGGAACGATCCTCGATTACCTGGCGGGAGGCCCCCACGCCACCCTTGCCGGAACAAAGCCCGCTTTCCCAATCATGTGCATCACCACGACGGCCGGTACCGGCTCCGAGACCACCCCGTGGTGGGTCATCACCAACACCAAGTATCATGAGAAGCCGGGGACCGGGAACGACACCACCATGGCCAGGGTGTCGATCGTGGACCCCGAGCTCATGGTCTCCCTGCCCAGGGAGGTCACACGCAACACCGGCATCGACGTCCTGTTCCACGCCATGGAGTCCTTCATCGCGAACGTGGCCACCCCGTTCACCGACCTCTTCGCGCGGGAGGCGATACGGCTGGTGGCGGAGAACCTCGGGAGGGCGATGGACAACGGCAAGGACCTGGAGGCGCGCAGCCGCATGGCGTGGGCGAACACCATCGCCGGCATCTCCATCGGTGAGGGGAAGTCTTCCACGGTGGGCATCCACGCACTCGGGCACAGCATCGGCGGTCAGACCGACGCGCCCCACGGGCTCACCATGGCGGCCGTCGGGCCCGCCTACATGGCCAAGACCTGGGACGCGGACATCCCGCGCTACGCGGAGGTGACCCGGCTGCTGGGGTATGCCGCCCCGGGCATGTCGGATGAGCAGCTGGCCCGCATGTCGCCGGATGCCCTGGGCAAAACCCTCGAGAAGTTCGGCTGCCGGGTGAGCATGAAAGATCTCGGCGTCAAGGAATCAATGATCGAGGCGATGACCGACTCCGCCTTCAAGACCATGAGCGGGTGCCTGAACTGCAGCCTCAAGACGCTTTCCCGGGCGGACGTCATGCAGCTGTACAAGGATTCCCTGTAGGAGCGAAGCCCCATGGCGACCTACCTGGCGGGAATCGACATCGGAACCTCCGGCGCGAAAGGGATGGTCTTCGACATCGAGGGCACGCCCGTCGCGGCCGCATCCCGGGAATACCCGTGCACGTACCCCCGGCCCGGCTGGGTCGAGCAGGATGCCGACCTCCTCGTCTCCGCCACCATGGACGCCATGTCCCAGGCAGTCCGGGAGAGCGGCGTGCCGCTGGCCCAGATCGCCTCCCTTTCTCTTTCAGCCCAGCGCTGCTGCGGCATTTTCCTGGACGATCGGGAACGCCAGGTGCGCCCCATGAACTCCTGGCAGGACAACCGCACCCCCGCGGAAGTGCTTGAGATCGCCTCGCGCATGGGCGAGGCCGAGTACTACCGGCACACCGGCTACCCGAACAGCACCACGTGGCTGCTGTCCAAGATCATGTGGATGCGCAAGAACGAGCCGGAGACGTGGAAGAAGACCCGGAGGGTCGTGCAGATGCACGACTACTTCGTGAGGGCGCTGGGGATCGAGGAGTACTTCGTCGATTTCAACGACGCCGGGTTCTTCGGTTTCTTCGACAGCACCGCGGGCCGCTGGGACGACGAGATCCTGCGCCTGTTCGACATTCCTCCCGCGATCCTGCCGCTCCCGCGCGCGTCGGGTACCCTGGCCGGGAAGATCTCCGCCGCGGCATCGAAACGGATCGGGCTGGCGGCCGGCACGCCGGTGAGCATCGGCGCCGGGGACCAGAGCGCGGGCGCGGTCGGCGCGGGGATCGTGCAGAAGGGTCGGGTGTCGGTGTCCATGGGGACCGCGGGGGCCGTGACGGCATTCCTGGACGCCCCATTCCGCGACCCGGCCGGCAAGACCATGGTGACGGCCCACCCAATCGCCCGGCGCTGGCTCCTGGAAGGTTACCAAGCCGCGGCTGCGAGCGTGTACAGGTGGTACAAGGAACAGATCGGGGGGCTCGAGCAGCAGGAGGCCGAGAAGAACGGCGGAAATTTCTACACCCTGATGAACGAAAAGGTTGCCGCAGTTCCCGCCGGCTCGCGCGGGCTGCTCGTGCTGCCATATTTCGCGAGCGCCGGCACGCCGCGCTACAACCCCTCGGCGCGCGGTACCATCCTCGGCCTGACCTTCTCCCATGACCGCGTCGCTGTCGCGCGGGCGTTCATGGAGGGGATCACCCTGGACATGAAGGACATGCTGAACTCGATGGTGCGCTCGGGGGTGGCGGTGACGGAGGCGCGCCTCCTGGGCGGTCCCACCCGGTCGCGGGTGTGGAACCAGATCCAGGCCGACGTGTACGGAGTCCCCGTGACGACCCTCAAGGTGACGGACGCCACGGTGCTCGGGGCGGCAAT